>NZ_VDDC01000077.1:0-5193 GCF_006239215.1 Paracoccus haeundaensis | reverse complement strand
GTCGTCTCCACCGGGGGCCGTGTCCTCGCCTTCGGCTGCGGGCCGCACCACCCCCCGGCTCCGATCCTTTGACAGAATGTAGATTCACGCGCAGATTTGCCGTGCCGCAGGCAGAAACTCCGGCAATACCGGTTCATGAACCAAGCAATCTTGCCTCGTTTGCCAAGCAATATTACCGCTTTGGGCCCTTCCAGAAAGTTCGTATGGGCACTGGACAGTAAGCACCTGTCAGCTTGCCGTTATGGTCTCTCGGGTTCTATTACTACGACACCACGCGACATCTGCGTCGGGTTAAGGACGGGCTATGTCGAACGAAGAGCTGAACCAGCGAAGCTACCTTTCCACAGGATCGCTCAAGGGCACCAAATTCGGCGATTACGAAGAACTCAACATCGGGGCCACGAGCATCCGTGAGCTTAGGGCGGCGGGTGTGGACACCATCGTCGCCGCAGACATCAACTTTCCATTTCAGGCTTACAAGAAGCTAAAAAAGCCTGAATCCGCGAAGCCAGATCGGGTTTTCCTGATGCGGAGAGAAGGCAAGCTTGAGCCCGTCGCCACGGGCGAGCACAAAGGGCCGACAAAAATGCGGTCCCCCAATGAGCTCTTGAGAGCCTCCGAGCAGGGCCTGTTTGCCGCCGCGGCCATAGGTGCTCGGGTGGCAATCACGTCAGACGGCAAGGCTTGGTACTACATTGACGTAGAGGTCTCCTTGGCTAAGGGAGAAATCGTGTACTTCGCAGATAAGCGGGATTTTGGACCTGGCGTTTTGGCAAACTTGCTGGCAGGTGACGCCGGAGTATCGAAGGATCCTGCTCCGCTCGCGGAAAAGATCTGGCAGACCATTTGGCATGCCACAAAGGAAGAGCCTAAGCAGTGCTTGCTGACCTTTGTGGAAATCTTCGTACTAAAGTTTCTCTCGGACAATCTGCCACTGAAGACCCTGCCCGAGGCGTATCGCTTCTATGGCCTTCTAGCCGACCCCAAAACGTTCCAAGAGCAGCACGGTATTACGGCCATCGAGTACTATGTGTCTAAGATCCGGCCGTTCATCAAAAGCATCTTTCCTGACAACACCGTGGCACTTGATCCTCAAGTTGGCAGCACGTTCGGCCTCAGCACCATCGTCTCAAAGACTTCGGTCATCAATGGATTTGCCTTTCTCCGCTCCTCCAGCGTGACCTTGGCAGGCTTCAACCGTAGTTTTCTTGACATCCTTAACGACTTTCAGGATTTTGGACCGCTTACGACCATAGACCCGGAATTCAAGCTTCGGCTCTACGAAACCTTCCTTCGCCGCAGCGCGCGGCAGCAGAAACTCGGCCAATTCTTCACGCCGCGTAACGTCGTACGTCCTATGATCCGCATGGCCCGTCTGGATACATTGGCGGACGGCGCGATTGTGCTCGATCCGGCTGCGGGAGTCGGCGGATTCATTTTGGAGCCGCCGTTGCTGGTACCAGAGATAGCAGGTAATACCACGTTCTCCCAAGGGCAGGCCCATCGCCGCATCAAGTTTATCGGCGTTGATGTGGATGCAAACACGCACATCCTCGCGAAGGCGAACACACTCATTCACCACGCTGAAGCCGTCCGAGATCCGTCCATCACGATCAGTGCGCTGAACCAACTGATGGCGGAAACTTTTGTGCTGATGAACTCCAACGAGACGCTAGGATCGCTAGAGAACCCTCCTAGTGAAGTCGTAGATGTGATCCTTACAAATCCGCCTTACGTCACCAAAGGCAGCGGTGTCTATAAAGACGAAGTAAGAGAGGCGGGAACCGGCAGTAACGGCACCGACCTTCGGGACTACTATGACAAGTCCGGTCTTGGTGTGGAAGCACTCTTCCTCCGTTATATCTCAGGCGCCCTGAAACCCGGCGGGCGGGCTTTTGTCATTGTTCCGCTTGGCCTGTTGAACAGAACGGACCCTGGACCCAAGCGGCGCATTCTCGAAGAGTGCAATCTCCTCGCTTCCATTGCGTTGCCGCGGAACACCTTCTTTAACACCGCGCAGCTGACCTACATCTTAGTGCTCGAAAAGCGTCACACTGCCGCCGATGCTCGGCCCGATGTGCTGTGCGGAATTGCCCGGACAATAGGTGAAACATTGAACTGGGAACGTGTACCCTCCCCAAGGGACAACGATCTCTCCGATATTGCGGAGATGTTTGTCAACTTGGCAAAGGGCGATGTGACGGCCGCCGATGGCTCAGCAATAGCCAAGCTCGTTGACGCTGATAATTTCACCGAAAATGATCGCTGGGACGTCACCAGATTCTGGACTGAGGAAGAGCTGGTGGATCTCGGTCAGAAAGAGTCCGCTGTTACACGCGTGGACTTCATCGACGAGACTAGGACTGAGCTGCAGGAAATCAGCGACGAGATGGAAGTCGCAAAGAAGGAATTGCAGTCACTAACATCCGGCCCCACACAGACCATCGGCATAGGTGACCAATCCTATTTCCATGTGCGCTCCGGAACCCGCGTCACGGGCAAGGAGATCCGTGAAAACCCAGGCAATCTGCCTATCTACAGCTGCTTCAAAACGGAGCGGGAAATCAAAGGACTGGTGGACGCCTCTTATTTCGCCACGCACAAGGGCGGAAGAATCGAAAACCAGGCCGATAATCCAAAAGGCATTGTCACGGTTAACGCAAACGGCGCAAGCGTCGGCAAGGTTTATGTACGTCGCGACCAGTGTGGCATTACCGATGATGTTATTATCGTCGAAGTTAACGGTGAGGACATTGACCTCGACTATCTTGCCGTAGCCTTGAAAGCGGCTGTTTACAAAGGCGGCTTCCTATATGAGGCCAAACTTTTTGCGACTCGCGTTCGGGGGCAGGAGGTCGATATTCCGGTCAAAAGCGACGGTACATTTGATGTTGCCCAACAGCAGGCAATTGCCAGCGCTGTTCGCCGCTTCGATGCCCTTCGAACGCGGCTCCACGATGTCGGCGTCCGCAGCGAAACTGTCCGAACAATCTAGTCAACTCTCATAAAATACGTCACCAACGCAGTTTACGTGCTCCAGTGGTAGCTTGGTAACTGCACGCTTTAGTAAGGAACGCAGCGCAAGGTCAGCCGCGGATTTGTATTTTCTTGGCCGACTGTAGCGCAGCTGTAGGAATAATTGAGACCATGAAATTTAGAACAATTGCGCTCGCTATAGTGACCATGCCTGCGCTTGCCTCTATCGCGCTGGCAATGGACCCGCTCTACGTGCCCACGGTCAATATCCTGAACACCAAGGGTGAGTTCGAGACCCTGATTTTGGCCGGATATGAAGACGGCGTGTCTCGCACGGAGTGCGAGATGAGATTGGAAGCATGGGACAATGAAATGAATTTCAAAGCAACCATCGATGAGCTCAAGGCGCAGGGGCAGAACGCTTCGATCCGGTTGCAGTGTCAGCCTAAGTAAGCCAGGCGAGCCACTACAGGCAACTGCACAACCGGCAGGAATGTCCCGCACAGCAGACCGTCGACCGCCACCATCTTCCGTCCGCTGTGCGGGACAAAGCGGAAGCTCAGACCGGTTAATTGCCGGAAATCATGCTTTCACCAAAGGGCGAGGCCGTCGAAGTAGAAAACGCGGCCTGTCAGGAAGGTATCGCTCTTCCACAAATCCAGCTTTCTCCAGCACTCGTTTTGAAGCGGGGTTGCTGGGGTGGGCCATAGCCCAGACTTCTGCAAGCTTTAGCCGTTCGTCAGCTTCCACCAGAGCGCGCGTAACCAGCTCGGAAGCGAAGCCACGACCCCAAGCATCAGGGTGGAAATAGTAGCCAACTTCGTATCCCCACCCTCGTTCAAAAGGGTCTTGATAAAGCCCGCCCCAACCGATGACGCGCCCGTCGGCACGGTTAACGACCACCCAAGGCGCAGCGCGATCTTTGCGGCGGAACCATTCGTGGACGAGCACCCGTTTGCGACAGTCTCTCCATGTCGCATCCCGGTGGGTGTAGGCCATGGCCTCCGCATCACCCAGAAACTCAAACAAATCGTCTATGTCCGACGAGCACGGTTTCCTCAAAGTGAGGTGGTCGGTCTGGATCATGCTGAACACCCTTTAATCAGGGCGCAGGTTCATTTGGGCAATGTGCCGTGTCAATGTCGGCTGTGAGCTCCTTGCGCCTACGCCTTAGCGCCGCCCTGGCGGCGGCTATGCGGGACGCAGCGGCCATCCGCAAACACTGAGGTATTACGCTAGCGTGATCGTCTAGATATTGCAGCCTCAAGCATCGACTGCAGGTCGGAGTAGTTCTGAAAATTTAAGCACGATGCATGGTAGGCGTGGGCGGAGCCAAAAAGAAAAGGGGTCATACCAGCTGCTTCCGCAGCCTGGATACCTACGAGACTATCCTCAATGACAAAGCAATTTTCTGGCGCGTAGCCCATACGCTCTGCGGCATGCAAGAAAAGCCGTGGATCAGGCTTCCAATGACCAACTTCGTAAGAGCTGAACAAATGCGGCCCAAAAACCTCTAATAGCCCAACTGCATGCAGGGCGGTTTCGATCTTACTTTTGGGTGCACTAGAGGCAACGCATTTCGGATAAGTAAGCGCCTGCAAGGCCGTTTTTACGCCATCGAAAGCCCGAAGATCGGTAGTGAAAAGCGCTTCAACTGCCGCGTGGTAGCGGTCCTGTGCTCCAGGGCGCGCAATTGCTCCAAACCGCTTTTCGATATCCGCAACAATGGTTGCCAACTTCCAACCTCGGTAGTCGCAAACAAGTTCTTCGACTGTGATCGGAAGCTTTTCATAGAGGGCGATCAGAGCTTTGGCATTGATGCTCTCGCTATCGACCAGCGTTCCGTCCAGATCAAATATCAAACATATTTCCTTGGACGACTTCAAATCAAACCTCATCGTGAAAGCTCCACGGTTGGCGATAGCATGGAGATATGCTGAGGGATACGAAGATAGAGGGATTGATGCCCTTCGAACCCCGCACCCATGACCGGCAGCTAAGGGCTCTTCGTGTCGATGCTGCCTGACACTCGAGAGACTGCTTTGTAAAAGATATGGTGATCGCGGGCACCGCGATCGCTGATCCAGAGGACAGCCGCGCCTCCGCTTCGCTCTGGCACGCCTGACGATTTTTCATTTCGTTTTTCCGCCTGCCATCCGGCCGGCGATCCGAACACGGGCTCTGGTGCCGCTGCGCGTCAGCCTCCACGGAGAAATC
>NZ_VDDC01000076.1:0-5222 GCF_006239215.1 Paracoccus haeundaensis | reverse complement strand
GGTTGCTCATCGATCAGGTCTCCTTGAGGAGCCTGAATCATGCCGAACGCGCAGGATCAATGGGTCCTGACCCTAGAGTTGAGGAGACTATGACAGGCACCGTGGTTGCATTTGCGAAAGCCAAGGGGCATCGCTTCTCAAAAAATCTGGCACTCGAGACCCTTCTTCTGGCAGGGATCAGTGGCAGGTCATTGTGATCATGGATCCTTAACGTCGGGCACCTCGAGACGCTGGTGAGCCATGCCGATCCTGACAATGAAAGATCATCCAGATTTGCAGAACGGCTTGGTGCGACGCTAGATGCCAACCTGCAGCGGCCTGATCCTTCGGACCTGGTCTACAGGCACTACAGCTGAAGGACCGCTTCGAGCACTTTGTGCCGATCCTCGACCAGCGATGGAGATTCACTTCCACTCTCATTAAGTGCCCGCGCTACGACCGCCTCGCAGTGAAATGGTCGAGAAGGCTGGCAGTGGCAAATCCTCGGGCCTTAACAGGAGCGGGATCTTTGTGCAGGCCAAGGCCATGCAGTCAGCCCCACGGTCTCCAACGGCCCGAGACCGGAATTGCATTCCGGCCCCGGCGTTGTGTTTTGCGCCCTGCCCGGCAGTTCTGATCAACGCAATGTCCAGATGATGAGGAGACCTTCGAACAGGGTGAACGAAGGTCCCCATGAAGAGATTGTGCATTGCTCTTCATGCGGAGAGAACAAGGTTCGTTTGAATATGTTCCTGCCATTTGCGTTGTCAGTGTGGCAGCACGTCAAAAGATGCGAACGTAAGTTTTACGCTCCGGCCACCGCCAAACTGATCCAGACATTCCGCCGGAAAACGCCCCGTCGCTCGATCCCTGTGGTCTCGCTTACGGGGAGTTTTCTGGCTTTGCCACACGCCAAAACACCGACCAACATCCCCGATCAGAAGGCACGGGAGCGTGAGGGCCTCGGCCCATCAGCATCCGCCAATGCGAAACATGGATTGGGATGCAGCGGACGGGGTTTTAGGATTTATCAACATTAAAACCGGACCACCTTCACGCTTCCGGCTGGATCGAGACCTTGAGGCCAAGCGCTTTGGCAACCTTCATCACTGTGGAGAGGGTCGGATTGCCCTCGCCGGACAGGGCCTTGTTTAGTCCCACCCGACTCATGCCGACCTCGCGGGCCAGAGCCGTCATGTTCCGGGCCCTTGCGACAACCCCTAGGGCACAGGCGATATAGGCAGGATCATCGCCCGCCTCGTCCATGACCGCTTCCAGATAGGCGGCAATGTCCTCTTCTGTCTTGAGGTAATCGGCGCTGTCGTAGCGGGCAAAGGTTTCCTCAGCCATCGCTCAACCCTTCCATTCTGCGGCCAGAGCCTTGGCCTGGGTGATATCTCTCTCCTGAGACGACTTGTCGCCGCCGCAGAGCAGCACGATCAGAACCGGTCCCCGCCGGAGGAAATACACCCGGTAGCCCGGTCCATAGTGAATCCGCAGCTCGGACACTCCGTCCCCGACAGGCTCGGCGTCACCAGAATTGCCGCTGGCCAACCGATCGAGCCGTGCTGCAATCCGGGCAACCGCCCGACGATCCCGCAAGCCCATAAGCCAGCGATCAAACGTAGCACTGCGGATCACTTCGCCCATGTGACAACTATAGTTTGCTACAGTGGACTTGGCAACGGCTGCCGATGCTCTTGCCCGAAGGGATTCAGGCGACCTGCGGCAATCGATGCTTCATGAAGGAGAGGATGTTCCTTGCGTGGGCCGCATGAGCGAAACTGGCTATCGCACTTCGCGTGATGAACTCAAACAATGAGCTGTCTTCCGACGTGCTCGCGGCCATCGACCATCCCTCGAACTCTCGTTCAAGGGCATGCCCCCGGTCCAGGACGGTGATGTTCCGGTGCCTCCTGTCCGATAGAATGACCTGCTCGACGATGAACAGTTCTGCGGCAGGCCCTTCTATCCACTGATGGATGATCCCATCCTCCCAGTGAAGAAATCCGGTGATATCCAGACTGAAATTGCGGGCTCTGGCCCGGTCTATGATATGCCGATAGGCGTCATCAGACGGCGTCAAATCGGTATGGCTTCGATAGATCATGGAATGAATCATCGGCACCTCCAAAGGGGGATATTTCTTGCATTCTTTTATTCAAAAATAAATGATAACAAATGTTTATAAACATTCCGGCTTCTGCACGTATCCTCCGGTCCTGACGGACTTAAACAGGCACAGAAAACATCATGGCAAAAATCGTCGCCCTTACAGACATTCATGGCAGGCTGCAGGTTTTCGAATATCCGCCCTGGCGCGTGGTGAAACAGACGTCGTCTCCTGATGGCGCGAGCGTAGATCTGTCCAACGGGAACGGGATCGCAACTGTGCAGGTCAGCGATACACAGCAAAACATCGGGATACAGCTTACGGACGGAACGTCACCATTCCCGACGGACCAAGCCTGAACTGGCCTGCTCGTATTCTTTGGGAGAAAGAAGATGCACCCATGATCCGCTCGGAACTGATCGGAAAGCTTTTTGAGACGCATCCGCATCTGGCGAGACCCGTGGTGGAAGCTGTACTTAACGCGATCCTCAATAAGATTGTGGACGGCCTCGCCCAAGGCCAGAGGGTCGAAGTTCGGGGGTTCGGGAATTTCTCCAGCAAGGTCCGGGGCGCGCGGATGGGTCGAAACCCTTGGAACGGCGCTCCCGTGCGGGTGGAGAGCAAGCGGCTCCTGCATTTCAGAGCCTCGAAACTGCTCTTGGAGCAGATGAACCACTCCACAACTCCAGGCTGATCCCCACCTTCCCTCATCTCCGGCGCATAACATCTCTATATCCGCCAATGCGCAGCCAGAGGTTGAACATCCCGCCTCCCACCAAGGCAGTTCTGTGCAATCGCGGGGCAATTCCGCCGTCGCTTAGGGCGCCGTAAAAAACAGACGCTGCAATGCAGCGCAAACCCGTGACAGCCTGCAGCGATGCCCTCAAGCTGAATCATGAAGCCAAGCGCTTCACTCTTCCTTCCAAGGGTGTCTTTCTCCTCCTTCCTACGTGAACTTCCAGAGACCACCGGACCTGCCGCTCTCCTCCTCCCTGCGTTCAAGTTCGGTGGTTCTTTGCTTGCAGGGTGGTTGCCGAGGTCGTAGCCAACCTCTCCTGTACGGCATCTCAAAGACGCTTAGTTTTCACAGGCGATCCCGTCGCCGTCTCGGTCCAGATCATAGACGTCAGGTCCAACGACCTCGACCGGGCCTTGCACATAGGCCGGCCCGTTCCCGCTACCGCTTGCGCAATCCACATCGCTGGCCACGGGTACGCAGACGAGTGCGTAGCTTGGGTGGCAGTCCCGGGACCATGCCGGGACGGGCAGAAGCAGCAGACTGATCAGAACGGGACGGCACATGGCAGGCTCACATGAATAGATCACTCGCTAGGCCATGAAGGCCAGAAATAATCAACCTTAGAATGAATTATGCCATTAGGATTTTTAGGGTCCAGAAGGGGTCAACGCGCGAAACTTATTGCGATCTGTCCTTGTATATTCGCGGTCTGGAAGAACGATTTTACCGTCCGAAGATGATGTTATGCACGTTTAGGTTGCACATGATGCCAGAACGTTCGGGGTTTGCTCTGGAGGTCGGGACGCGCTTGCCGAGCCGGCGGCGACCGCAGATCGACAGCAAAGTACAGACTGAGGCCTGCAACGCTTGACTGGCGAGCGTCAGCTCGACAACGACCCGGCGTTCATCCAGCGGGTCACGTTTCTTTGCGATCAACCCGGATTGCTCCTTGCGCTTGAGGAGAGGCGTGGTCGTGCCGGTATCAAGGCCAAGTTTGGCGCCAATCTTGCCCACCGCGCCCGGAGACGTTTCGAGCAGCTCGAGGATCACCAGGTACTGAGGGAAGGTAAGACCAAGGGGCTCCAGGAACGGCCTGTGCGACGCATTACGCACATCTCTGCCAACGTCAAATCGCCGCGCGCCACATCCGATAGCGCCCCTGCCCGGTCATCTCACGGATCAGACCCTGTTCCTCCATCCATGCGAGGTTACGCTGAACGGCCGCGCGACTGGCGCCGGTCAGGGCCTCAGCCATCGGGGCGGAGATGAGCGGCCATTCGGTGAGCACGGCGCGCAAGGCCGGGGGCGTGCGTCCCGACAGCGGGGTCATTGCGCCCTTCGCCCTCTCCGCCCACGCCTCGATATCGTCAAGATGGCGCATCGCGGTCAGACATGCCGTCTCCATCCCGGCGAGCCACCGCGCCAGACGCTCAGCAGGCGAGCCGCCAGCACGCAGCCCCCCTGCCCCGCCCATGGCGAGAGGCGCAAAGACCGCACCCTTACCGTCGCTGGCTGCGATGCGTGCGGCGGTGACCGCCTTTTCGATCTGATCGCCCTGCTGCCCGAGCCCAGCAAGGCTCCAGAGGTGAAAGCCCATGCAAGCGCGGGTGATCGGGTGCAGAGCCACGGCTTGCGCCATCAGGTCAAGCCAACCCCCTGCGCGATCCGCGAAGGGCTCCGCATCAGCCTCCATGTTCTCCGGGTCGCGGCGGTCGAGAAAGGCGGACAGGTCCCCTTCCGGACCGGGCCCGCCTGCCAGTCGGCGCACTGCCCACCCGACACCCGAGAGCACCCCGGTATCGTCCTGCACGCCAGACAGGCGCAGCGAGATCCACAGTGCCAGCCGGTCTGCCCCAATGCGATCACCGACAAACCAGCTCAGATCGGCTGCCTCAAGCAGCCCCAGCCTGTGCCGCCAGCCCTTCGGGCCACGCCGCAGCCGATCGTCCAGTGCCCCGAGCCTGCTCGCAACGTGGGCAAGACGAGCTGCACTGGCCGCCTCTGCCGACCGCCAGTCATCGATGACCTTGATCTCACGGGGTTCAGCCCGTGGCCCGGGCGGCAGGTCGTCGGGCTCGTCGTCGATCGGACCGGGCAGAAACCACAGGTCGCCCTCGGATGTCTCATCGACCTCTTCGACGGTCGCAAGAGCGTCTCCAAAATAACCAGATGAAGTAGGTGCTTGGGTCTTCATAAGTGCAGAATACACACCTTTTGCATCTTACCTAAGGGTCTAATTTTGAGGTGTCAGCGGCCCCTGTGGAGCTTGTTTGCGCTACAGCCTGCAGAAGCTCTCTGAATGTGCTCGTAGGATGAAAACCTCGGGCTTTTTGCAGAGCAGCGTCACAGGATGGGCCATTGCATTCGTTTCCAAACGGTCGTTTACTGACG
>NZ_VDDC01000075.1:0-5238 GCF_006239215.1 Paracoccus haeundaensis | reverse complement strand
TGTTCCTGCCGATCGGATCCACTACGAGTTCTTCGGTCCCGCGGATGAGCAGCTCGCGGCCTGATGGGTCGCAAGACTGGCATGGGGGAAGCCGTTCTTGGGTGTAAAGCTGGGGCCTGAGATTCCGCAAAGCTGGACCTCAGAGATGATTGGCGTTCACGCGCAACATCATAAACAGCGCCTTCACAGCCTGCTTTTCTGCCAAAAAGGCCCCGCGGTTGCGGGGCCTTCCCATGATACCAGACAATGGGATCAGGCTTTGGACGATGGTGTCTTTCCCAACTGTGCTGGACCACTGACCGTCTTCGCCTCTCCGGGTGTCTTCTGCAAGTTCTCCGGAGAGGCAGCCTTATCGCCGTCGTCGTCGGTCAGCTCGCCTTTGGCAGCCGAGACGACATTGGTCGCGGCAGCCTTCGCCTCTTCCACTCCAGCAGAGACGGCACTGCTGACCCGGTCTTTTTCTTCGTGATAGATTTTTTCTGCTTCGTCAAAGAGCTGGTCTCGATAGTCCCCCAGCAACTCGTCCTCGCGTCTTGTTCCGGGCAGCATCGCTCCCAGTGCCGCCCCGCCGAGCAAGGCAAGAGCTCCGAACAACAGGGGTTCGTTGTCATAATGACGCGCAATTTTTCTATTGGCCTGCGCCATCTGACGACTGACGGCATCGCTGGCATCCAACGCTTTCCGACGGGCTGCCTCGACCCTGAGGCGAGCCTCCTCGCCAAAACCTTCGGTGCCTTCGCTGAGGCGATCACGCAGATGAAAAGCGTGATTTTTCGCTGTATCAATCATGCCAACGGCTTTCGTGGATCTGACAGACTGATCAGAACGCGCCTCTGCGTGTCGATCTGTCTTTCGGTTATCATCTGATGCCCAGTTTGGTCGCGAAAACGGTGGCCGGTTTCCGTAGGTCTGGGATGGGTTTGAAACCGGATTGAAATTGCGCTCATTCCGATCGGACCGGCTCGTCACCGATTGCCCGTAGCTGTGAACAGGATCCTGTCCGCGACCGAAGATCATCCAGGCCAGGCCGATACCGGTCAGACCCAATGCTATGGGATTTGCGCGAGCGGCATCACTTGCAGCCTCTGCCCATTCGGCACCATTCTTACGGACCGAACCTGTGAGGCGGCGCGAAAGGCCATCCAAAGACAGTTCACTCTGCAGATCGTCGAGCGTACGCCGCAGCGCTTCGCGGTCTTTCTCGATCTCACGCTCAATCTGGTCAGGGTTGTTGAGGTCATGCGTCATGATAAGCTTCCTTTACCGCGCTGGCATCCCGCTGAACATTCTCGACGGTCCGTGTGGGCATAAGGTTTTCCGGCTTCAGATCAGCCATGCCTTTGCGAAGCAGCACATAGGCAAGGATCGCCAAGACCACGCCGACAACCACTGCGCTCCAGATTGGTCCTAGATCCGTTTCGGCAAGTGCAGCGACCAAAGCAACGGTAAGCACGTTGAGCGTAACGATACCTAAAACGGCTGCGGCCACGAGCATGCCCAGGCCCGTTCCCGCTCGGTTCAGGTTCTGACGCAGTTCGGCTTTGGCAAGAGAGACTTCCTTGCGAACCAGGTCGCTGGAAATGCGCAGTGCATCGGCAGCCAGCGAAGCAGGGCTTTGCGAGCGAACGGGATCAGGCATGCGAACCTCCATCGCTGCGACCGCCGGAAATAGGAAGCGGGTTGGTTGAGGCAGAGTGATCCGCTGCAGATGTGTTTTTTGCCTGCGCGTCACTATTTAGGGTCCCAATGCGGACAGAGGGTTTCGATGAACTAGTCCGTGATATGTTGGAATCTAGTGAGCTTTTCCTCTTCATGGAACTTGACGGTGTGGTGGAGCCCGCACGCAGAAAGCGAACGGCGGCAAAGCCCGCCAAGGCCGATAACCCAAGGAAAGCCCCTGGCTGACGGTGTGCGAACCTGCGAACCTCCTCAACCATCTCCCGAGGATCCGTGGCGTTCAGACTATCCGCCAGACCACTAACGGTATCGGCCGCACGGTCGAACAGCGTCGCGACGGAAGAATTAGGATCAATCTCAGACCCCGCCTTGCGAAGGCCAGCAGCGAGACTTTCTGCACGCTCTGCCACTCCCGAACGGAGATCCTTCTCATAGCGTTTGGCTTCATCCTTGACGCTGCCCGCGAGACGCGAGGCCTGTTCCGTCGCTTCCGCCTTGATGCTCTCAGTCGTGGAACTGCTGGGGGACTTGGAACGCGGATTTTCGTCGACCATCATCTTCTCCCTTGAATTTAATTATTGGGGCAGGTGCAGTGCTTTGCCCACTGACCTCAGCTATTGACAGACCAACCTTCAAACGATCCCGTCGTTCCACTAATGTTTCTTATGGATGACTGACGCTGCCAGCGGGGCACAATTGCGCCGAAACTGGGGAGCGAAATAAATTTCGAAGAAAATATCCATTTATGGGGTAGGTCCCATCCTGATGGCTGCCAGAGATGCCCTACAGCATTGTCATGGCGGGACAGGATCAAGCTTGAGTAGCAACTCATCTCGCTGCCTCTCAGCAGATCCTGCTCATCCGGTGCATCTCTGCGACCACGCGTCGTTCGTCGTAGGGCTTGTCAAAGAACACGCAGTCGGCAGGTAGCTTCATTCGCCCGATTTCTGCCTTCCCGGAGGTTACGATGACATGAATGGGCGGCCAACGCTCGCGGATCAGTGCGGCCAGTTTAAGGCCATCAACGCCCCGGGGCATATCGACATCGGTGAAGACAATACGAATATCAGGACGGGTTTCGAGGATCCTGACCGCATCTGTGGCGTCAGTAGCTTCAACCGCTTTGAAACCTGCATCTTCGACCATGTCGACTGCGGCCATTCGAAGGATCGGTTCATCTTCTACGACCAGTACAAGCTGGCGCTTTAAAGGAGCATATTGGGCCATCAGGTCTTTCCGTCTCAGGGCTGCTGCATCTGGGAAAGCGGGGCTTCCATCGACGCAATCAGGCCATCTTGGTGGTAACCAAGCTCAACGCCGCCAGTTCCAATCAATCCCATGCTGATCAGTCTCGACCCGAATCCTTTGCCGGATGGCTGTTGAACCGGGGGGCCGCCGGTTTCCGCCCAGCACATTCGCAAAGTTTCTTCCTCTGTGCCCTGCTCGATGGTCCAGGTAATCGTCACCCTTCCTTCAGGTACGGACAGGGCGCCGTACTTGACAGCATTGGTTGCCAACTCATGCAGAAGGAGCGATAGGGACAACGTGGCCCGGGGTCCGATCTGGAGGGACGGACCCTGCAAATGAAATCGGCCCGCCTGATCAAACGCTGCCAATGTTGCCTTGGCAACGTCCTCCAGGGCAGCGGAAGCCCAACGCTTTTTTAGCAGTGCATCATGGGCGCGAGACAGCGCACCGATACGTTGTGTCAGTGCCGTCACGGCGTCCTTCTCAGAGACCTCCCGAAGCGTCTGAGTCGCGATGGCCTGGACGATCGCAAGCGTGTTTTTCAAGCGATGGCTGAGCTCTTCGTTCAGGATGTGCTGCTCCTGTTCGGCCCGTGCCCGGGCAATCGCCGCATGCGTCCGGTCCCCGACCTGCCGCACGAGCGCGATTTCTTCCGATGTCCATTCCCGCGCTTGGGCATTCAGAACGAAGATGACAGTGTCGAGAACACCGCGCACCATGATCGGCAGGTTCAGGAGTGCCCGACAATGGACCTTCTCAAGGCTGTCAGCCTGGCTGGCTGTCCTGGGATCTATCTTCACGTCTGGAATGACGACGGTCTGGCCGCGTTTCAGATCCTCGATGTAGGAGCCAAACGACCTTAAATGGTGAGACCCGACCACGCTGACGCCAGAGGCGTCGCACCAGTCCACCGGTACGTCGATTTCCTCCTTTTCCAGGTCCACCTTCCCAAACCCGATGCAGCTCCCGCCGATGGCTTGGTTCATGCATTCTGCCGCCGCACGAGCGATGTCGTCAGCATTAATCAGATCGCGCAGCTGCTCGCTGAGGTCTGCAAGAGCCGCAAGGCGCCTGGTTTGAAGAACATGTTCCGTGACATCAGAGCCCTCAATGAAGATGCCTGTTACAGTGCCTTTATCGTCCCGGGTCGGCTGGCAAACAAAATCGACGAACCGTTCATCTACCGGGGAATGGGGGTCATTTCGAATTGCGTAACGTGCACCCTTCTGCGTGAAGGGTTTTCCCAACCGGTAGGCCTCATCGAGCAGGTCCACGTAACCTTGTTCTGCTGCGTCAGGCAGAGCTTCGGCAAAACGCTTCCCAATAAGCTGCCGGTTTCCGACCAGCCGAAGGTAGGCGGGATTGACCAGATTAAAGACATGACCGGGGCCTTTCAGCAGCGCCATGAAGCTTGGGACCTGATCGAACATGGCAGCCAGTTCCAGATGTTCATGCGCAGCCTTGTTTTGCTGTCGTTCCGCTTGGAGGAGCAGATCGTTATGGCGCGAAACAAGACGGCGCATCTCTAGAAGGCTCACGACCTGCCGGGCCAGCGACCTGAGATCATCGGCCTGGACCTCCGTCAGTCCCTCCGGGCGCGGAGCGTGGTCGATGACGCATATGGTGCCAAGTGTCAGTCCCTCGGCTATTACCAGGGGCGCGCCGGCATAGAACCGCAGATGCGGATCCTCCAGAACCAGCGGATTTGACTGTGTCCGGGGATCCAGTGTCAGGTCGGGAATGATCAGAAGGTCACGCTGCCCGACAGCGTGCTGGCAGATGGATTGCGCGATCGGCGTTTCGGAGGGCTCGAAACCAACCCTCGCCTTGAACCACTGCCGCTCGGCGTCCAGCAGACTGATGAGTGCAACCGGGGTATCACAGAGCCTCGCGGCCAAACGGACAATGTCGTCAAAGCCGACTTCCGGTGCGGTGTCGAGAATATCATGCGCATGCAGCGCATCGAGACGATCGGCCTCGTTCATGAGGTCCGCCGGATCTGTAGCCACTTGCTTGCGAGGCAATTCATGTGTCCATGTAAAAAAGAATTTGACCTTGCGTTAACGGATATGAAGGCCGTTGTCAGCAGAGCTTTTCAAGCGTGCGCATTACCCGGCCACAACCGAGCTATCTTTTAATGCCATATAGAGGGCGGACTTGCTGACCTTTACGCGGGCCGCGGCCTCACGAACGTTAAGGCCCGACGCGATCAACTGTCGAGCACGTGTGATCTTATGTAAGCGCGACGTCGCGGCCCTATGCGGTGAGGCTTGACGGCTGTGCGTGCCGCCAGGGCATGAGGTCTTCGATGCG
>NZ_VDDC01000074.1:2500-5613 GCF_006239215.1 Paracoccus haeundaensis | reverse complement strand
TGGTTGCGGGGACAGGATTTGAACCTGTGACCTTCAGGTTATGAGCCTGACGAGCTACCGGGCTGCTCTACCCCGCGCCAAGGTTGTCCTGATCGGGTTTGTTTCATCGTATCAGAGAGATATTGCGTTTCTTACCAGGTCTGGCGGTGACCTACTCTCCCACGTCTTAAGACGCAGTACCATCGGCGCAGCGGCACTTAACGGCCGAGTTCGGGATGGGATCGGGTGTTTTGCTCGCGCTAGGGCCACCAGACCAGGAAAGAAACGCTCAGCGTCGGACCCTTTTGAGGGGTCTGATATTGTCCAAGGATGCTTTGGAGGAAGGAGGGTAATCCTGCTTCTTCCGGATCAAATCAAGCCTATCGAGCCATTAGTACCGGTCAACTGAATGCATTGCTGCACTTACATCTCCGGCCTATCGACGTGGTGGTCTTCCACGGCTCTCAAGGGAGACCTTGTTTTGAGGGGGGCTTCACGCTTAGATGCCTTCAGCGTTTATCCTGTCCGTTCATAGCTACCCAGCACTGCCGTTGGCACGACAACTGGTCCACCAGTGGAACGTCCACCCCGGTCCTCTCGTACTAGGGGCAGCTCCTCTCAAGTCTCCAACACCCACGGCAGATAGGGACCGAACTGTCTCACGACGTTCTAAACCCAGCTCACGTACCTCTTTAAACGGCGAACAGCCGTACCCTTGGGACCTGCTCCAGCCCCAGGATGAGATGAGCCGACATCGAGGTGCCAAACGATGCCGTCGATATGGACTCTTGGGCATCATCAGCCTGTTATCCCCAGCGTACCTTTTATCCGTTGAGCGATGGCCCTTCCACTCGGGACCACCGGATCACTATGGCCGACTTTCGTCTCTGCTCGACTTGTCAGTCTTGCAGTCAGGCTGGCTTCTGCCATTGCACTCAACGACCGATTTCCGACCGGTCTGAGCCAACCTTCGCGCGCCTCCGTTACTGTTTGGGAGGCGACC
Organism: Paracoccus haeundaensis; assembly: GCF_006239215.1. Classification (NCBI taxonomy): domain Bacteria; kingdom Pseudomonadati; phylum Pseudomonadota; class Alphaproteobacteria; order Rhodobacterales; family Paracoccaceae; genus Paracoccus; species Paracoccus haeundaensis. Next base: position 4,631 of record NZ_VDDC01000074.1, on the reverse strand, counting down.
GCCCCAGTCAAACTACCCACCACGCAGGGTCCCGGACCCGGATAACGGGCCGCGGTTAGACATCAAGAGTGCGAAGGGCGGTATCTCAAGGATGGCTCCACGGGAACTGGCGTCCCCGCTTCAAAGCCTACCGCCTATCCTGCACATCGCAATCCTGATGCCAGTGCGAAGTTGTAGTAAAGGTGCATGGGGTCTTTCCGTCTAACCGCGGGAAGTCTGCATCTTCACAGACAATTCAATTTCGCTGAGTCCACATTTGAGACAGCGGGGAAGTCGTTACGCCATTCGTGCAGGTCGGAACTTACCCGACAAGGAATTTCGCTACCTTAGGACCGTTATAGTTACGGCCGCCGTTTACCGGGGCTTCAATTCAAGGCTTGCACCTCTCCTTTTAACCTTCCGGCACCGGGCAGGCGTCAGACCCTATACGTCGTCTTACGACTTCGCAGAGCCCTGTGTTTTTAGTAAACAGTCGCCACCCCCTGGTTTGTGCCCCCGGCCTCTGCTTGCGCAAAAACCGGGCCTCCTTCTCGCGAACTTACGGAGGTATTTTGCCGAGTTCCTTAAATGTGGTTCTCTCAAGCGCCTTGGTATTCTCTACCAGTCCACCTGTGTCGGTTTAGGGTACGGTCTTGTGGAGGGCTATTTCCAGGGACCACTCACCAGCCCTTCCAATCCGATAAGGAAGAACGAGCTCTGTGATCCGTCACCATCTCCTGGCCCAGGAATATTAACCTGGTTCCCATCGACTACGCCTTTCGGCCTCGCCTTAGGGGCCGGCTTACCCTGCTCAGATTAGCTTTAAGCAGGAACCCTTGGACTTTCGGCGACAGGGTCTCTCACCCTGTTTGTCGCTACTCATGTCAACATTCTCACTTCTGATCACTCCACCGGTTGCCTCACGGCCCGGCTTCACAGTCAGAACATTGCCTCCGTTACCCATTGCTGAGCAAAAGAGGCAGCGTTCTATATCACAGAACGCTCCGCTACCACGCACTCTAAAGTGCATCCAAAGCTTCGGCTCGTGGCTTGAGCCCCGTTACATCTTCGCCGCAAGACCTCTTGATTAGACCAGTGAGCTGTTACGCTATCTTTAAAGGATGGCTGCTTCTAAGCCAACCTCCTGGTTGTTTTGGAAGTCTCACATGCTTTCCCACTTAGCCACGAATTGGGGGCCTTAGCTGTTGGTCAGGGTTGTTTCCCTCTCCACGACGGACGTTAGCACCCGCCGTGTGTCTCCCGGATAGTTCTCCTGGGTATTCGGAGTTTGCTTAGACTCAGTAAGGCTGTGGGCCCCCATCATCCATGCAGTGCTCTACCCCCCAGGGAATACGTCCGAGGCGCTACCTAAATAGCTTTCGCGGAGAACCAGCTATCTCCGAGTTTGATTGGCCTTTCACCCCTAGGCACAAGTCATCCCGACCTTTTTCAACAGGTGTGGGTTCGGACCTCCAGTACGTGTTACCGTACCTTCATCCTGCTCATGCCTAGATCACTCGGTTTCGGGTCTGATCCGTCTAACTATGTCGCCCATTTAAGACTCGCTTTCGCTGCGCCTACACCTAACGGCTTAAGCTTGCTAGACAGACCAAGTCGTTGACCCATTATACAAAAGGTACGCCGTCACCCCTCAAGGGGGCTCCGACTGCTTGTAGGCGTCCGGTTTCAGAAACTGTTTCACTCCCCTCGTCGGGGTGCTTTTCACCTTTCCCTCACGGTACTGGTTCGCTATCGGTCAGTAAGGAGTACTTAGCCTTCGAGGGTGGTCCCCCGATCTTCAGACAGGATTTCACGTGTCCCGCCCTACTTGATACGTCCCATCGAGCTTCCGATACGGGGCTGTCACCCGCTATGGCCAGACTTTCCAATCTGTTCTCGTCACTCTCAAGGCTCGGCTGGTCCGCGTTCGCTCGCCACTACTAGCGGAGTCTCTATTGATGTCCTTTCCTCCGGGTACTTAGATGTTTCAGTTCCCCGGGTTCGCTTCTTAAACCCTATGTATTCAGGTAAAAGATACCTGGTTAACCCAATTGTTGACCGCCCGAAGGCAACAACAATCAAGTTTCAGGTGGGTTTCCCCATTCGGAAATCCATGGATCAAAGCTTATTCTCAGCTCCCCATGGCTTATCG
>NZ_VDDC01000073.1:0-5791 GCF_006239215.1 Paracoccus haeundaensis | reverse complement strand
CGTGCGATGCGCCTTGAGATAGGTCGCGTCGATCATCACCGTCTTCGGGACGGCGGCCTCGGAGGCCAGCCCAGCCATCATCCGGGCAAATACCCCCTTGTCGCTCCACCGCTTCCACCGGTTGTAGAGGGTCTTCGGCGGGCCATACTCCTTTGGCGCATCGCGCCAACGCAAGCCATTGCGGTTGATGAAGATTATGCCGCTCAGCACCCGCCGGTCATCGACGCGCGGCTTTCCATGGCTCTTAGGGAAGAAGGGCTGGAGCCGCGCCATCTGCGCGTCGGTCAGCCAGAAAAGGTTGCTCATCGATCAGGTCTCCTTGAGGAGCCTGAATCATGCCGAACGCGCAGGATAAATGGGTCCTGACCCTAGTCTGGCAGGACACTCACCCCGCGGCCGGCAGTGACGAATTGCAGCATCAATTCGACAGTTTCGATGCCGATCCGGCGCGCTGGCCGACACTCTGCCGGGATCAGAAACCGCGTGCGATGCTACGGCAGCACTCCTCGATCCACGAAAGCCCAGCAAATCATGGCTTATTGCGTTTCAGAATAGAACTCACCAATGAGGCATTATAAATCATAGTAATCGACCTATGTAAGGCAGTCGTTGCCGATCAGGGCTGCTACACACAAATTGGCAGTTTGGTTCAGCGACGCGCCACCAGCAGTCCCAGAAGAACACCTACGCCTGCTGCAATCCCCAAAGCTTGGACCGGGTAGCTGCGAACAAGGTCCCTAGTTTCCTCGTAACCGAGCTCCGCATAAAAGGCTGCTTCCTGTGCGCGCTGCTCACCTGCCTTATACAGGCGTTCAGCATAGCCTTGTCCCGCCTCCCGGAGGGGAGTTATATATTCATGGCTCACCTCCAAAGCCGCATTGGCAAGCGCCGCCCCACGCTCAGCCAGATTAGCAGCACCTCCTTCGTGAGAACCTAACATATTGTCGGCTGCATCGACATCCTGTTTCGTTGTGACAGGCGGGGTCTGTACCATTGCATGATCCTTTTTAAGTGGGGACGCTGTCCCGAAAATAATTAAATCCCCAGTGAGGGTCTGGTTCCGTGTGTGGCCAAGAACACCGGATTAGAACTTAGTCGGGTCTCCAAGGGGGAAAGGTGTGTGTAATGAGTTGCAGAGCGAGGCTGGTGGCACCTTTGCACAGGAACATTTGTAGAAGCGTACTGTTGCAATATCTGCAAGCTGCGGAGACCGATGATGAACAAACCTGATCTTGCCGGAAGGCATATTCTTGTGGTGGAGGATGAATTCATTCTCAGCCTTGATATCTGCACGCAGATAGAAGCCTTTGGGGGCGTGGTCATTGGCCCTGCTGCAACTTTGGAGGATGGATACGCGCTTCTCCAGGCGGTGCCGCAACCAGACGGAGGCATCCTTAACATCAGGATTGGTAGAGAGATGGTCTACCCATTGGCCGATGAGCTGTTGGCAGCAGGCATCCCTATCATCTTCGCAAGCAGCGAGAGTAAGGCCAGCATCCCTGACGAATATGCGCTGGTGCCGCTGCTGAGCAAGCCCATCAACATGATGCACGTGGCCGAGGAGCTGTTCCCCGCGTCCTAAAGGTCGCGGGGGGGGACCAGATATACAAACAGGGCCGCTCCAGCGCGGCCCTCTTGTTTTGTGGTCTCAGTGGTGAGGTGAGAGCTAAACCCCGGCCATCAGCAGCAACACTTCCGGCTGCGATCCAGATCATGGCGTTCCACGGCCGTACGCTCGTCGTCCACCTCGACCTCGGTGTGGCGTACCGTGTCGGATACCGTTTCCTGACGGGTATCACTAGTTTTGCGCAACCCAATTTCCTCTACGACGCGGGCTTCTTTCGAAACGACGGCTTCCTCCCGGTGCTCTTCTGCCTCAAACGAGCGCTCTCGGTAGTCCTCATCCACCTTGGCGGGACGATTGACCGGGGTCCGTACCAGCTCGACATGCTCGTCTCGCAGCTCAACCATCTCGCTGACCGGTGTCTCCACCGTATAGGCCCGGACACGGACGCGGCCGTGGCTGGTGTCGCGTTTGCCGACGCGCAATCTCTCCTCGACGACCGGGATCGTCTCGTCCGCGGATGCCGCGGAATGGTCGGTTGTGGTGGGATGTCCAGTTGCATACGTGCTGGCCTCGTAGCCGCCCCAACCTTCGCTGCGCCAGCTAGCCTCGCGCTCGTCAAGGTTCACGGTGCCTTCGTCATCCAGAATGTCGAGAACCGTCTCATACTCCATGTTGGTGACACGCGATACAGTCAGAAGCTGGCCGCCACGCGACAGGTCCTCGGCATAGCTGTAGCGGTCTTTCTCAGGTATCAGGAGATCGCCAAAGGCTATCCCAGAAGCCTTTGCCCTGATCGGTCTGGGCGGGTGCGGTGTCCGTGCTGCCGGCATCCATACGGATTTGACTCATGTCCAGACCCGGCAGGGGAGCAGTAAAGACTAACTTATATTGCCCGCCTGAAAACGGAACGAACCGTGGACGGCAAGGTTGTCGATCATCACGGAGGGATGTGATGACGTCTGACCACGACCAGGACCAAGCCGAGCAGACCGTCCCGCTCATGGAAGAGCAACTGACGGTCACAAAGCGGAAGAGGGTGACAGACCGGGTCAGGGTCTCGACAATCACCGAGACAGTGGACAGCCTTGTGCCCGTCGATTTCTCTGACGTCGAGATAGATGTGGTCCGGGTCCCCATCGAGCGGGATATCGACGTCGTCCCTGATATCGTGACTGAAGGGGACCTGACGATCATTCCCGTGGTCGAGGAGCGGATCGTCATCACGCGACAGCTCGTACTGCGCGAGGAAATTCATGTCCGCCGCACCGAACGCCGGGAAACCTCCGACATTCCGGTCACCATCCGGCGTCAGCGCGCCGTGATCGACCATCTCGGCCCTCAGACTGAGGGTCAAATCATCAGCGAAGAGGAAACTCACGATGACCTATGATAATGAAGCGGGTACTTTCAACGGAAGCATGTCCGTCTCCGCCTTGTTCGATACGAACGCCGATGCCCAGAACGCCGTATCGCGGCTTGAAGCGCTTGGGATATCGCGCACGCAGATCAGAACAGTCGAGGGTGCGACCCAGTCCACTGAGCAGAGAACCTCGACGACCGAAGACAAGGGATTCTGGGATAGCCTCGGCGATTTCTTCTTTCCCGACGAAGACCGCTACACTTATGCCGAGGGGCTGTCGCGCGGTGGGGTTCTCGTTACCGTGACGGGTCTGACGGCCGCACACTACGATCAGGTTCTCGACATCCTAGACGACGAGGGTACTGTCGATTTGGCGGAGCGCGAGGAGAGCTGGCGGTCGGAAGGCTGGGGCGGCTATGAGGGCAGCCCCCATGCGACCGAAGCCAGGACCGTGGGTTCGTCTGTCAGTGATGATGGCAGCTATGCCGATACCTCCGCTCAAGCGGACGACGAGAGCATTCCGATCGTTGAGGAGCGGCTGCGCGTCGGCAAGCGGGACACCAGCCACGGCCGTGTCCGTGTCCGGGCCTACACTGTCGAGGAACCTGTGAGTGAAACGGTGAACTTGCGTGAGGATCGCGTCGAGTTGGAACGGCGCCCGGTCGATCGGGCCGTCACCGACGCCGATACCGCGTTCCGTGACCGGACAGTCGAAGCCGAGGAGTACGTCGAGGAAGCGGTCGTCTCGAAAGAGGCGCGTGTCGTTGAGGAAGTTAGCCTGCGCAAAACCAGCGATACGCGTCAGGAAACGGTGACCGACAGCGTTCGTCACACGGAAGTCGAGATCGACGACGAGCGGTCCGATCCTTCCCGCCCCATCCGCTGAACTCAAAGCTACTAATGAATTGATAAGGGCCGCATCATTACTGATGCGGCCCTTATTTTAAATGTGGAAATTGGTCACCCATGCACAGACCATTATAACCCGAGAAATTTATGAGAGCATACCCGCCTCAAAACCCACTACGGAAACTTGGCCAGCTCATCGCTTTCCATCGGTTGCTGGTCATTGCATTGACGTGCTGGACAGCTTTTGCATGTACCGCAATTTTGATGGTCATGGGCTACACCGCCCGCTTGGATGCCTGGAGCCTATTGGCCTTTCGTGACGCTCCAGCACTGACACTATCCGGGCCGGCATGGTTAAGTGTGGCAATTCGCGATATGACCGCCTTAGGCGGATTTTCGGTTCGCAATCTTTTGGCCATCATGGCGATGGCGATCTTGCTGACGCTTCGCCGTCATCGTCAGGTGTTGGTGGTTCTGACAGCAATCGTCAGTGGAATGCTTCTGGAATATTGGCTGAAGGAATGCTTTGGCCGTCCGCGACCTGCCATTGTGCCGCACCTCATGTCCATAAATGGCAATAGCTTCCCGAGTGGCCACGTCTTCAATGGCAGCGTAGTCTATATCAGCATCGCGCTGGCATTTGCGGGCATGTCCCGGAAAACAACCACGCGCCTGATGATCATGGGCACTGCGATTGCAACTTGCATAATGATAGGCACGACCCGCGTCGCTTTGGGTGTTCATTATCTCACGGATGCTGTTGCCGGACTGGTGGGCGGCGCGGGATGGGCGTTGCTGGTTTATGCACTCTTGAGTTCAAGCCCCATCAACCCACCCGCAAGCCCCTGAACTTAAATGAGCCTCCTACGGATCTGAATGTCAGCAATGACGATATTCAGACCTATAAAATCGCATTATTGCTGAAGTTATCAAACTCGGGCGCATCTTGTACGCTTACGGGTTGAACGCCGCCCCAAAGTCAAACTTCTTACGAGACTATGATTTAGCAAGTGACAGGTTCACAGCGCTTTCGCGTCTATCCCGGCCAGTTTCGACGTCAAAATTGATCTTTTGGCCATCAGTCAACGTTCCAAGTCCTGCGCGCTCAACGGCGGAGATATGAACGAAAACATCCTTGCTGCCATTATCAGGCGCAATAAAACCAAAGCCTTTCGCCTCATTATACCATTTTACCGTACCGATTGCCATGTTTCCTCCTGTTAGTTTGTGATGCAAAGCTTGGCTGTGCAGCAAGACATGTCCTCTGCGGACTGTCGAGGTTCATAAAGCAGCGCAATGCTACGATTTATGCGAACCCTAATTTGCCCGTTCGGTGGCTTTTCAACTAGATTGGCATATGAAAAAAAAAATTTCACCAGGCTATTTTTGGCTTATACATTGCCAATAAGTTGCGTTCTGCATTGAAATATCATCTAAAGATTGAAAAGACACCTAATTTCTGGACAATCACACATCTCTTGTACAGCAATACTTGCTGATATCTGGCATCATACTCAAGTCTTCTAACATATCAACGGTAACACCTGCAATTGTGGGTGATATGATTTCTATTTTTGCGCGGTTAAATATAGGAGATATTCTTGCCAAACGACCCCCAAGTTCATCTTGCCGTTGTTACAGGGGCAAGTGCCGGCTTGGGTCGGGCACTGTCCTATAGGCTCATAGAAAACGGCGTTCGTGTTGTAGGTCTGGCGCGGAATGCTACGGAGCTAGACATTACCGCTGAAAGATGCGGGCATGATATGTTCTTCCCGATGGTATGCAATGTCGCTGACAGCGAGAATGTGCAAAAAGTGGCTGATGAGATAAAAGAAAAAATAGTGGCCTGCCCCTATCGGGTGGTCCGGTTTCAGTCTTAGTGCATTACGGGTCTTGGCGCTACAGCTGGGGTGGCCGGCGAAGCTGCTCCGGATGGCAAAGCCGGCCACTGGATGGCCTCGGGAGCTGGCGGGCGATACCCCAGTGATGAGTGCGGGCGCTTGGTGTTGTAATGG
>NZ_VDDC01000072.1:0-6144 GCF_006239215.1 Paracoccus haeundaensis | reverse complement strand
GGCCGAGAATGAACGCCATCGGAACACCCGGCGTCGTCAGCAGGGCACCGACGACGCCCCGCCCCTCATTGCCGATGAACCCCAGTCAGAACCGGCTTTGACATGGTGGCATGGCTTAGCCCAGGCCGAGCGCGAGAACTGGGCGGATCGTGTCGGGCGTACATTTAAGGCCGGAAGTTTTACTGTGCCCCGGCGTGATGCGGACCTTGCGCGCGCTGCCTTCTCCGTCCACGAAGAAGGGGTTCCAGACGAAACTCTAAATGACGCGGTGCGCAACCATGGCGGAACTCTCCCTTTCCCAAGCCGCGAAGCTAACAGGCAAGAGCAAGTCAACGATCAACAGAGCCATAAAAACAGGGAAAGTAAGCGCAACCCGACACGATGATGGCAGCTACTCGATTGATCCAGCGGAATTGTCTCGGGCGTTCAACATGGAACCCCATGACAGTTCGAAAAGAAGCGATGCGCAACCGGATGGAACCCGCCTGCTAGACCGCATCGAGGCCTTGGAAGCTATGCTCAATCGGGAACGTGAAATCTCGGCTGACCTGAAGGAAGATCGGGACCGTTGGCGGCAGCAGGCCACTACCCTCCTGACCGACCAGCGGACTACCACTGCGGCAACAAGCGCTAGATGGTGGCCGTGGCGGAAAAAAACCCCTTAACGATTAGCTCTATGACACGACCGAGAGGCAACTATGCGGGACAAAGCTGCCGTTCGCTGCGCAAGTTTAGCATGAGAGAGCGGCAGGGGGTCAGAAGCCGTATCAGATCCTGCACCAATGCATAGTAAGCATCCAAGGCATAAGATGAGGGTTTCAGGTGTCTAGCATGTCCCACTCATCTCCTAGAAGCCACCGGAGAGCAGACAACTTGCCATTGAGCATGCCCCACTCGAAGTCATCCCAAGGCCCTAGATTATTAAGGCCCACTTCATCTTCAGTTCTTTTTGCTGCTGCAAGTGCTTGCGCCCAAACTGTATCAAGGGTTTGGTCGCTTCGATATGGAGTGCGGGAATATTCAGCTTCAGGTACGACATGATGAGTACCGTCTTCAATCGCACTCCGTAGATTCCAATGACGATTGTACCAAATTTGCCTGCGCAGAATATTTTCAGCTTCAAGTATCTCTGACAAGCGGCGTGGCTCCATCGAGAAATTAAAATCCGCCTCTTCATCGTCTAAAATTTCAGGATCAAAATCCCTAAGAAGATCGACAAGAGATCCCCAATAGGTAGACTTTGGCGCATTGAATAGAGCGGCAATATCTGGGTGGGGATTCCTTCTGTCGCCGTTCGGCTCACTAAAATCTTTGCTGTTGTGAGTGACAAAAGCGAAGCGCGTTTCCTCACCAGAAGGGTCACTAATGACACTGGCGTAGGTCTCAATCAGAACCGCATCACCAACACTGTTTTTATTGAGGTGGTAGGGCGCTAGCGCATTGAGCGCGCGTTCTGTAACCCTTTGTTTAATAGAGTCTGTAGTGGTCAGTGCAGGCTTGCTGGTCAGCAGATTTTCGATCCGGTCAATTGACTCAGATACTGCCTCATCAGTCGTGACGATGGTATGATCTACTTCGTTCAATGCCTGTAGGGTGTTTGCTTTACTTGCATCATTGCCAAAGCGGTTGACGGCATCACGGACCAAGCGGAAGTGTGATTGCAAGCTCCGTCTAGAATCGGCAATGATCCGCGCCTTATTGCGTTGAAACTCATCAACCACAATTTGTGGGACGATCAATTCAACTTCTTGCTCCTTTATAAGGAATTCAAGAGCGCCGAGAACTGGTTTCTCTCGATGATCTTTCGCCAGATCAAGCCAGACACATGTATCAATTAGGACGTGAAGCATCTAGTTTCTTGCCTTTGCTGACTGCCGCCATAGCGGCAAGGACACAACCCACGCCGAGAAGCACATCACGTTCCGAGCAAGGTTCCGTTCACCAGCTGAGACGTGGGAACAGCCAAATACAAGCGCATGTTTTGCGCTATCCTATGCCCCGCAGACCTCAATTACCGAAGGGGTGGACCTGCCCGGCTAGTTTAGGTGCGGCGGTCAAGTTCGGCCATCATCGACCGGCAGCGCGTCCAACTTAGCGAGTTCCTTGCGGCGTTCCTCGGGCAGCGTGTCGGGGGTAGTGGCCGTGGAGCAGAACGTAGCACTGTCGGATCCTGTCAAGCATTACTGAGACAATCCTTCTGCCTTCTTGTGCATCCGCGATGGCGGCATGGTCATCGCGGCTAGTTCGGCTTGATCCGATTTTACTGGAGCGAAATCCCACTGCTCCACACCAACATTGATCTGCCCTTCGGCACCACGCCATCTGGTATGAACATGGCCGAAAATCTGTATTGTGCCTGCTCGGGCGCCGTTCCACGTCACTAAAGGGTAATGGCAAAGAACAAAACGGTTGCCCATAATTTCGATCTCGACCAGGTCATGGACTGAAGCCCATGGAAGCGTCTGGACTAACCAATCTGGATCGTGATTGCCGCGCACCAAGTGCTTGCGTCCAGACAAGGCCCAAAATGCTGCCTGTGCAGCCTCTCGGCCCCTGTCGGTTTCACAAGCTGCAAAGTCGCCAACGATCCACAGATCGTCCTCTGCTCCAACAATTGCGGCACGCTCGACCATCGCAGCATCCATTTTCTCGACCGAGGCAAAGGGGCGACTAAAAAAACGGCGCACTGAATCGTCGGAAAAGTGGGTGTCAGCAGTAAAAAAATGAGCCATTACGGATCCAGTTTTGTGAGTAGCTCAAAGGCTTCTGCATAAGCCCAAGCTACTCTGCTTTATGGCAAATTTAGCCAGCGTCACTTTTTGCTCAAGCTGAGCAAAAGCCCCCACTTATCATAGGCCATTACGCTCTTCTGTGCTTTTTCGTAGAGTGCCTTACGCTCGAAATGCAGGCGGTCCTCGACGTTTTTCTCGCCCATAGCCGTGAGATAGCTGACTAAGAACCCGTCAGCTCCTGTGCCGGGCATACCCGTTTTCCCGCGCGTAACAATTACCTCTAGTGGCGGAATCTGATCGTATTCTCTCGATACAGCTCCATCTTTTAGCCGCGCTTCTGAACGGATCTGGTCAATCACAGCGCCAATTAGTCCAAGCGGTCGGGCATATTTAGGTAAGGTACCAGCGTTCTTACGTTCTGGGTCCCTAGCGCGCAACTCGCGGTCCAAATCGGCATAGGTCATGATCTCGCCCCTCTGGGCGTACTCAATAATAATCGGGACCGCTTGCCGCGCCGTAACTTCAGACCAGCTCGTACCCTGAAAATCAGCACCTACTTGAAGATAGGTGAAGGCATCATCGTCCTCTTCCGCCTCATCCTCCATTGCTGTGAGACAGATATCCAACCAGACAGGAGGCTCTTCCTCAGCACAGGCGGAAGCAATGATTTCGACCGGGAGCTCAAGATAATAAGATGCTTTCACCGCATTCAGCCCCAGTTCCGCTAGACGTTCTTGTCCAGTCATCAGGCACCCCACTCCACTAACTTTGCCACATATCACTAACATGAAGATAAACACGTGTTAGTGTCAATGACTTTAGTTAGGGAAGTTTGTTTCTTTAGTGATCCCTATATACCAAGAGGGCGCAGCGCCTCTTGGCCCACGGCAATCAGCGGAGCGGCACGAAGTGGATTGCCTAGTGGGTTGTCATTTCAAATGACAATTCTGCCTCGCCACCCTAGGCTGCCCGCATGTTCAAGTCAGCCATCCGCGTCAACAAGATCAAAACCGTCGCCCAGTTGCGCGGCCTGTCCCTCCATGCCGAGCGCCATGACGAGATCGGCCAGGCGCGGGTTCGGGAGGGGGCCGTCGCAGGGGAAGCCCTGGCCTGGTCCAAGGCCGAGACTAGCGACCGCGACTACGTGGCCGCCTTCAAGGCCCACAAGGCCGAGCTAGGGGCCGGGGAACGCAAGAACGCCCCCCTTGCCATGCAGGCCTTGTGCGTCGTGTCGCCGGAATGGGTCCAGCAGGCTGGGGATCTCCATGACCGTGCCAATCCCCGCAACGTTGCCCTGTTCGAGCAGGCCAAGGCCTGGGCGGAAAGCTGGGCCGGCAAGGGCGCGGTCTTCGGGGTGCGCCTCGACCTGGACGAGAAGGGCGGCGCGGTGGTGGATCTGATGATCGCCCCGGTGCGCGAAAGCCGCGGCAAGCCGATCATCTCCACCCAGAAGCCCCTGAACGAGCTGAAGGCCGCCACGGGCGAGCGCAACGAATACGCCGCCTTGCAGACATCCTGGGCCGAATGGTGCCAGGAACACCTCGACCACAGCATCACACGGGGCCTCAGACGCGATCTGACGGCCCGTGAGCACCTGTCACCGGAAACCTATGGTGCAGTACTGGACAAGGCCCGTGAGGCCGTCCAGCGGCCCTCTGAGAGCGTCCTGGGGGTATTGCAGGCCGCTGACCTGTCCTGGAACGACACGGACCGGCTGCGCGACTACCTGCTGCTCAGGGGCGAGATCAGCCGCCACAAGGAGGATCCCCACGCCTACGAACCACCACCAGGCAGCCTCTCCCGAGACGCTGTCGAAGAAGCAAGGCTCTTTGAGCCAAACACCTGGAAGCTGATCTCGGCCTTGCGCCAAGGCGCCGAGCAGATCGTCGAAACGGCGTTCAGTTTCGGCATGGGCCTGGACAAGCTGCGCCGTCCCGATGGGCACGAGGCAGGCCGCAAGTGGTTTCCGTCGCTGGTCGATCGGCTGCACCTGGGCGCAGTGATCGCCAAGTGCGGGGTGTTCTGCGCCCAAGCCGAAGCCCTCGTCAAAAACCTCCGCATCGAGGATCCGGCGCAGCACCTGAAACCCGAACGGCTCTGGCCCGAGGAAAGCTTCGAACTGGTGGAGCGCTACAACCGCCACCTGGGCCTTGATCTTCCCCAGCACAGCCAAGCTCACCACGAGCGCCAACGGGAGCAGGTGGAGGAACCCCATGCGGTTCGAACGGAACGGCGCGAACGCAGCCATGACGACGACTACGATCATGGGCTGTGAGGTGGGACTGTAGCAGGAAATGCCATTTGGCAGCGTTACACTCGCCAAAGCCCAACTTTCACCAGCGTAGACTGCCGGTTTCGAGGCTCAGGGAAGCGTTACACGCACCAGCACGCCAGACCCTGCCCCTACAGCCCTTCCTGATGAGAGCGGGGCAGGGTCTGGCTCAGCACAAGCTCCACTCAGTGCTGAGTGCGCTTCACAGCCCTGTTTTCTGCAGTGTCGGGTGTCGCGTGTCGCGTGTCGCTTCGCTCCCCGCGACACCCGACACTGACACTAGAGGGCCTAAAAACTAGGTGCCGGAGGGCAAAAGACTAGGGCCCGGAGGGTTCGAGACTAGGGCCCGGAGGGTTCGAGACTAGGGCCCGGAGGGTTCGAGACTAGGGCCCGGAGGGTAAAAGATAGGGGTTGATGACTAGCAGTCAGTCATTCATGCTAGTCTTATGAGGGAAATCACCGTGCCCAGCAGCGCCGTTGCGCTCCGATCCGACAAGCCGCTGACCCCGGCCATGGTCTCGGCCATCTGGGAGCTGGCCTCGGCGCTCGACGCCGCCCGTATCCCCGCCGAGGTGGACAACAGCGTCTGGCTGGAAGTCCCCTCGCGGCTGCTGCGCGGCGAGGACGGCCGCAACGACAACGTCTGGCTGCGCGAGTGCCTGACCCGCCTGACCGGAGTGCAGCTCAGCGGCGAGTGGCGCGGCGATCCTTGGGGCGCGGTCCTGCTGGCCGAATGGAAGATCATCCAAGGCGGCTCAATGGTCCGGGCGCTGATCCCGCCCGCAGGCGTTCATGCTCTGCGCAGCCCGCAGAACTTCGCCAAGATCGAGGCCCGCGCCGCCCATAGCCTGACCGGCCACGGCCGCCAGCTTTATGTGCTGCTTGCCGACAAGAAGCGCCTGGGACGGCCGTTCTGGACCTTCACGCTGGATGAACTGCGTTCGCTCATGGGAGTGGCCGACAAGAAGTCCTACGAGCGCTGGAACAACTTCCGCCAATGGGTTCTCGACCCTGCCCTTGCAGCGGTAAATGACTACGGCACGGTCGAGGTCAGCATGACCCCAGAAAAGCGGGGCCGGTCAGTTCATGCCGTCACGTTCCGCTGGCGCTGGAAAGATCCTCACGACGCGGCCGAGACGG
>NZ_VDDC01000071.1:0-6241 GCF_006239215.1 Paracoccus haeundaensis | reverse complement strand
ACATGTTATGAAAGATGGCCCTCCATGCCGCTGATTGGCTATGCCCGCGTCTCTACGGACGATCAGACCCCCCTGCCTCAGGCCCAGGCTTCGAAGGCCGCAGGCTGTGCCGTGGTTCTTGAGGAACAAGCCTTGGACGGTGACCACACGTGTCCTGTGCTGGCGCGATTTCAAATGAAGATACAATAGATACGTGCGTAGGCTTAGAGAGCTCCGATGCGTGAAGCGGAAAGTCAGCGGAATGGGTGACCTGACCTGCTACAGCGGGCTCGTAGGCTCGTAGGCTATATTTTGCTATCTTAAGCTCAACACCCCGCTCGGGCACCGCCGCAACTGTAGGCGTGCGAAGAGTTAGGCTGCTGGGCTTGGTTGGACATAGATTATGCATTTCAGCCTTGACCCAGAAGGATCTCCGCTTCCCAATCTACGCCCAAGCAGTGCTGGGTGGTTTGTACAGGCGGCTGCTAATATGCTAGTGCCGATGCCGCAATAGAATTTAGTAATTTTGGTTGGCGTAGATGATCCGCCGATAAGCCACCGCCTTGGCACCTGCACGACAACTGTGTCCAATGGGTTACGCGCATTCAGATCGACGCGTAACCCGCGGGTTACTTCTCATCCAACACCTTGTGAAATGCTTCAATTGCGCTCTGAAGGCGCTTCCTGTCGATCGAAGAAAAGTCGGTGCCAGAGAGAATTCTGCATTCACCCTTCCGCGCTGTTACCTTTGCCTCACCGACGTGAAATTCATATTTCACCGCCTTCTTCTGATCTCCCCCGCGCCCCGAAGTGCCCCGACCTGCCAAAGCGGCCGGTGGCCGTGACAGCACCTCGGTTTGCTCTTCCGCCGACCTAACCGATGCTAGAGCATTTCGAAGGGACACTAAGACTTCGGGGGAGGCCTGGATCCTCCTAGCAACCTCGACCCCCAAATTGCGCGATATCGCTTTGGGATAAGGCAACACATCGCCAAGTTCCTGCAGCAAGAAAACAAAGCTTCGGATGTAAGACCGCTTCATCTTGTGAAGCGATGCAAAGATCCGACCCACAAGAATATCGGCCCCCTGCCCTTCCATGCCAGCATCAGCCGCCGCAGTGATGGCCACCTGCGCCATCTCGGCGAAGCTTAGGTCCTCACGGATGACGTTTTCCTCGACCATGTCGATGTAAAGGTCTATGCGATCTGCTGGACCTGACGAAACCCGCGCCGTCACGACTGCGAAGCGCGTATCGCCGGTCTCTTGCCACAACTGTTTCAAAGCCGTCAAACGTCGCCAGCCCTTCTTCAACTGAAATCCTGCGTTGGTTCTGAAGACCTCGATCGGCTCTTTCTGTCCACGGGCACGAATGGACGCTTTTAGTTCCTCCATCTCGTCAGAACCCGCGGTCGCCGCAAGATCGATACGGTCGCGTGGAAGGTCGTCAGTCCTAATATCGTCGACGCGAATTATCTCGAGCACCCGGCCTTCACCCTGCGCTGTCCTGAAGGCCTTGGCATCTGACGCATTCTGACGGCGCTGCTCGATCAAGGTCTCCGTGCTTTCGGCAAGGCTTCCCGCGGCTTCGCGAACCGCCGCACCCATCGGTCCAACTTCGCGCTTGCGTGGCTTGACGCTGGCTGGCTCCAAGGGATCGAAACCGAACTTTCCCTTCCCGCTCATGCACCCATACCCCCATTGCTGTTTTTGCCATCCCATGCGCGAAGCACGGTCTCTCGGAACTCAATATAGGCGGTATCAAAGCTCTGTCTGGCGCGCTTCCATGTCTCACGGGTCATCTGTCGATAGTCCTGCTCATAGACCGATTGCTGGAAACGCCCGGACTGCTCGACCGCCCGAGTCATCTCGATGGCATTCTTGCAAACATCATCGCCAAAGACGTTCCGGAAGGCACCCATCATCGCGATATGTAGTGGGTTCGACGCTTCAAAACGGGTCATTAGCAGCCTGACGTCATCGAATTTCTTGGGCAGACTGATCCCGGCATCCTGGGCCAGCGTCGCGAAGCCAGAAGAGATATCCTCCATCGCGTCGCCTAACTGGCCCAGATAGCTGGTGGTCGAGTCGTACTCCCAGTACCCCGGACCCGAAGGCACGTAGAGGATGTCGGCAGCGAATGCAGCGTTGAGGGATTGATAGCCGATGGCCGGAGGGCAGTCGAAAATGATGATGTCATACTGGTCGTCGGGAAGTTCATCGAGATATCTGGAAATGCAGCCAAAAAAGCTCCAGGCTTTATGAAGTGCCCGATACTGCGCACTTGCGAATTCGACAAAGGCAGCATTCGCGCAGCTGGGAATTACATCGATCGTCGACCAAGCAGTTCTCTGAATAAAGTCCTGTGCGCGTTGTGCACCGATGGATTGGACATCTTCGGGCAGTTCGTCAGAGGAAGGGTAGGGGCAATCGGCCGGGTCGTCATATGCAGCTACAATGCGGTCGGCCTCGCGGCACAGGTCACGGCACATGATCCCCCAAACAGTATTCCATTCCTTGACCTCGACCAGACCCATCGAATGGGTCAGCGTGGCCTGGGGGTCAAAGTCAATAACCAACACGCGATAGCCGTCCAGTGCGGCGCCATTTGCCAGATGATGGGCGACCACCGTCTTGCCCACGCCGCCCTTGAAGTTGGAGACCGCAATCCGCATCGCGCGTCCGGGCGGGCGCTTTGGCATCAAAGTCTTTCCTCGAAAGCGCAGCCTGCGGCGCAGCTCATTGATCTCATTCAGGGTGAACCAGCGCTGACGTCCGTCCTCTTCCACGATCCCCTGTGGCAAGGAGGGATCATCCGCCAGCTTTTTGCGAAGCGTGTCCGCCGGGATGTCAAACATGAACTGACTGATTTCCCAGATTGAGAAGGGCCGTAGGGTCTTTTTTTCGGAAGGTGAGAACGTTGCCTTCCTGACTGCTGCCTGCTGTGCAAGGCTGCGTTCGTTCATTCCTTGAAGATGAGTATGGTCCCGCATGTCTCGGCTCGCGTTTTATGGCTTCCCCTTCTGAATAACGCGAAACGCCAGAAAAGCAAATCCGGCGTTCTGCGTTTTGCCAATGTTGGGGAGATCCATCTAAGAACGCGATTTCGGACGGATACGGGGACATATTTGACCAAGATGTGACCGTTTCGGTGACACCAGAACGGCGATAGGGTGACACGCAAGCTGTCACCTATAACCTATATAACCAGATTTTCGTCAATCTTAGTGGACGTCAGCGCTAATCGCGCTTTTAGTTACTCGTTGACAGATTGCAGGATTTTAATCACTCTCATAGCATAGAGCAGAATCGGTCGAAGATGCCGAGAGAGATGCTAGGGGGCGGCAATGAAGGCGACAAGATCCACCGGGCCGCACGCCTCGGTTCAAAAATATGACCTTCTGACAGCTATGGCCATTGCCGGCCTCCACGGAAAAGCCGTCTTTCAAACCTCCATGCTTCGCCTAGTGGCCTTGGTCACGGCCCGCTACAACTGGAAGCTGGACGAGCTGACGGTTGGACAGCGTGACCTTGCAAGGATGTGGTCGGTGGATGAACGAACCGTCAAGCGAGAGATCAAGCGGCTATTGGAAAACGAGATTCTTATTCAACTTCGGCCGGGCGTACGGGGCCGGGTAGCCGCCTATCGGCTGAACCAGCGCGAGATCTATCGAAGAAGTGAATCCCATTGGGAAGAGGTTGGACCTGATTTTGCCGCCAGGATGGATACTAACAGGCAATGCCCGGATGCCGTCGGACCGACAGTCGTCCGGGTTAACTTTCGTCCTATGATGGCGACGGATGATCCGCAGAAAACGGCATGGGGGCGTACATGCGTGCGCCTGGCTGATATGGACCCAGATTTCTATAAAAGCTGGTTTTCCGCTTTGGTTTTCGAGGATTTTGAGCAGACAGTGCTCCGCCTTCGGGCGCCGTCTTCTTTTGTGGCAAAGTACATCGTCACGCATCATCAAAAGCGCTTGCAGGACGTGGCGAGCAGTGAGTTCGGCGCGATCAGAAAGGTCGAGATCATATTCTGAGCGGCCTCCCTTCGGACTGCTACACCACTTCGACACGGCGGTTATGAGTTTTTCAAAGGCCCCGCAACGTTTCCAGAACCGAAGCCAGCGGCATGGCCCTTAGTCCCTGAGCCACCGGGATATCATGTTCCCCCGCATAGACCAGGACGCCTTGATCGGCCTTGATGTCTGCAACCGCCAGGTGGAACCCCCGTGATACTTTCGGTGTGGTCGTCCGCTTGACTTCGATGGCCCAAGTTCCGCCGCCCGGAAACCGCAGGACAAGGTCGACCTCCGCTCCCGCTGAGGTCCGATAGAAAAATGGTTCGGTTCCTGCTGGTGCAGCCGCAATGAGGGCCTCAAGGCAAAACCCCTCCCAACTCCCGCCCACCACGGGATGACCCAGCAGGTCTTCAAATGTCTCTAGTCCAAGCAGGGCATGAACAAGACCGCTATCCCGGACAAAGACCTTAGGTGACTTGACCAGTCTCTTGCCAACATTCTCATGCCAAGGCTGAAGGCGTCGGACCAGCATCAGATCGACAAGCAGGTCAAGATAGCGTCCAACTGTTTGGCCCGAGATGCCCAAGCCCTCGGCCAGTGCAGCGGCGTTCAGCAGTCCGCCTTGCGCATGCGCCAGCATGGTCCAGAAACGGCGCAAGGTGTTTGCAGGGATCCGCGGACCCAGGGCCGGGATATCGCGTTCCAGATAGGTGCGTAGGAAATCCTTACGCCAGTCCAAGCTGGTCTTATTGGTATCGGCTTGGAAGCTGTCGGGAAACCCTCCCCGCAGCCAAAGGTCGTTAAGCCGATCCGTACCTACTTCGTCAAGAAGAAGGGGCGGCATTTCAATATAGCGGACGCGTCCAGCGAGCGATTCTGCCGATTGATGCAACAGGACGTTCGATGCTGACCCGAGCAGCAGGAACTGTCCGGTACGAAACCCTTGGCGACGTCGCGTATCTATCTGACCACGAAGGCTTTTGAACAGTCCTGGAAGCTGCTGAACCTCGTCCAAAATGACTAGCTTTCCCGCCTGTTCATCCAGATAGAGATCTGGCTCGATCATGATTCGTCGATCAGAACTGCGTTCCAGATCCAGATAGACCGACGGTTGCTGTTCGGCGACCCACAGAGCAAGAGTTGTTTTCCCTACTTGCCGGGGACCGAGAAGAACGACTGCCGCCTGATTTTCAAGGGCTGACAGAACGATCTGATTGGCTCGGCGCGTATACATACCTTGCAATTACTCCACAAGATGGAAGAATTGCAAGGATATTAACGAAAAGCTGAGAAGAAACGTTGATCTGCGATGGAGTGCGCGCGTATTCCTAGGGTCAATCAAATCATTCCCAACTTTTCGGCTTGCCCGAGCAGCATCTTGACGGAGGAGGGCTGCCATTTAGTCCTCCCACGGGGTGTCCTCTCTCGCATAGCCTCCAAACGCTCACAAATTGCCTGCAGTGTAATGCCTGCGTCGGCGCCTTTGATTGCGGCAATAAGGGCAGGCAAGCGGTCATCTGTCGGGCGCCTTGCTGCGCGCCTCATAACAGTCGCGGGCAGGAAGCCTTCGCACACATAGGCGCGAGTGGCCCGCAGCAGCCGTGGCTGCGTCCAACGGCGGTTTTCCGGTAATGGGGCATTGACGATGCGCAGCACGTCCTCCCACGCCATTTCCGGGCGAAGGCGACGGACATAGGGCACCCACTCGGTCGCCGTGTTGGCCAGACGCTCCATATAGCCATCATGCCGCGCTAGGCGTACCTTGCGAAGCGCCTCCGGGTTTCGGGCACGCAGACCGGGATTTCCGCCGATCCGGCCTTCGAGACGTGCGCTGGCCAGTCCCGCTTTGGTGCGCTCGCGGATCAATGCCCGCTCGAACTCGGCCGCAGCCCCGAGCACCTGAAGCGTGAACTTGCCTTGGGGCGATGCCGTATCGATCGGATCCTCGATCGAGCGAAAGAACGCACCCTTTGCTTCGAGCTGCTCGATGATCTCCAGCAGATGCGAGAGGGACCGGGCCAGTCGGTCGATCCGAACGACAACCAGCGTGTCTCCCTTACGGATACCGTCCAGGACGCTCGTCAGGACGGGGCGGGCGCGGTTGCCACCGGAGCCGTGTTCCGCGCGGATGACTGAACAGCCTGCCGCTCCCAGAGCCAGGGCCTGGGGCAGGGGGGTCTGATCGTCCGTAGAGACGCGGGCATAGCCAATCAGCGGCATGGAGGGCCATCTTTCATAACATGT
>NZ_VDDC01000070.1:0-6405 GCF_006239215.1 Paracoccus haeundaensis | reverse complement strand
CCCGGAACGTCTCGCAATAGGCTTGTCAGCCTGTGGATAACGCCCGGTTTTTCTCGCAGTTAACCCGGTTTTTCTCGCAGTTAACCCGGTTTTTCTCGCAGTTCAGCCTTATTTAATAATATAAATCAAATACTTAACGATACCAAAAACAAGACAAAAACAAGAAAAAAGGAACTTAGTACTGAGCGGAGAGGCAAATCGGCCTCTGGGATCGCCTGTGACAGACAACGGATTTGCTGAGGAACAGGCAGATAAGCTTCGCAAGAGGCCCGTAGAGCCCTGTAGAAGCCCGCGCAGGGCCTAGACATGCTCCGGGACGACAGGAGGCTAGTGAAAGGCAACAAGGGGCCTCTACGGCGCTCTACGGGGCTTTCAGTCGACCAATCCAAAAAACAGAGCCAAAGGAACGGCTGACGCTGACCATAGCGACATCATCAAGCGATCTGAAAGCAGGACAAGCATGTGACCTGCCATGGTGGAGAGATGGCCACCTCGCTGTGGCCCTGAGGCATGTAAACCTGCGCCGCTTTCTGCCACGCCTAGGTGATGAAGGAAGGGTGGGGGTGTAAGTTTGGCAAGAAATGCAAACGTAATTTTTTACACTCCCAACCCTCGGCACGCGCCGCAGCATTTGCACGCAAATGAGGGCTGAACATGGCGGGAAATGTGGAATGAATACGTCGCCGCTCGTTCGCCCTGCTTGTGCTGGCTTGAGCCCGCCCAGGGGCGAAGAACGGCGACGTGGGAAGCGAGCTATGATCTGAGCTGGTCATGACGACCGACGATGCCAAAGAGATGGGTCAGAAGCGGCGTCATCGAAGCATGGCAATCGCGTCCCTGGGACGCCGACGCGCTTCCATGCCGCGGAGATGCGTCTCGGCGATGACAGGGTTTGGGGAGGGGTGTTGCAGTTGCAGGATATGCGCAATGTCTACCAAAATTGCATTTTGGCCTTCCCGCTGTGTTTTGCCCCGTCCCTCCAGGACCATTTTCCGAGGCGTGGAACGGGCCAGCATCGGGGGCAATGCGATCCCCTTTCCAACATCGCTGGATCGCCCTACATTACGTTTGTGTAGACAGATGTAGATACGACGCATGAAGATTGCAGGCTTCGATTGGGACACGGGCAACTGGCCCAAATGCGGCAAGCATGGCCTGTCCCGAGCCGAGATCGAGGAGGTCTTCGCCCGGACGCCGGCGGTCCTGGCCGATCCGTTTGCCGAGGAGGCGCGGATGCGCGCCATCGGGACCACGGCCGCGGGGCGCCATGTCTTCGTGGTGTTCCAGCTCCGCGAGATCGACGGCCAGACGAAGCTGCGGCCGATCAGCGCCCGCTACATGCACCAGAAGGAGATCGCGCATTATGAACGCCCATCCTAAGCCCCTGCCACCCCTGACCAGCGATGCCGAGGCGGAAGACTTCGTCGAGACAGCGGATCTGTCCGAGTACGATCTGTCGGGGTTCACGCCCATGCGCTTCGAGATCGAGCCGAAGGCCGCTTCGCTGAACATGCGCCTGCCCGCCTCCCTCCTGGACGCGGTGAAGGCAAAGGCGAAGGCGAGCGGCATCCCCTACACCCGCTATGTGCGGATGCTGCTGGAGACGGACGTAGCGCGGCCCAAGTAGGTGCCCGGTCCGGCCTGGGCGCTTGCACCCGATGCGCACGGGCGCGCCATGCCAGGCACCGAGGATTTCATCCGCAATATTTCGAGGAGAGGATTATGGGTCTATGGGTTGCGATCGGGACGGCCATCGGCATCGGCATCGGTGCGGCCGTGGACAACATCAGCATGGGTGCTGCTTTAGGGGTTGCCGCAGGCGCTGCCCTAGGTGCCGTCCTCCCGAAAACAGACCGTGACCGCAACGGTGACAGGAAGCCCTGAATCAACCTCCGGCCTATGTCCCGCCCGTAACCGGTTTTATGCGGCAGCCCAAGATAGGGGGCGAGATCAGCGCAGGGTTGTCGAGTACATGGCCACCCAACAAGATATAGGGCGCTACAAAGTGAATTAACCGCAGCCCTACTTATCATTTAATTAATTAACTAATAAACTATATAAATTTATACTTTATATAATCCGCCTTA
The DNA here is from genome assembly GCF_006239215.1 of Paracoccus haeundaensis. Classification (NCBI taxonomy): domain Bacteria; kingdom Pseudomonadati; phylum Pseudomonadota; class Alphaproteobacteria; order Rhodobacterales; family Paracoccaceae; genus Paracoccus; species Paracoccus haeundaensis. The sequence continues at coordinate 4,318 of NZ_VDDC01000070.1, read as the reverse complement.
AATTGATTAAGTAGAACTTGAAAAGTTTCAAATGCAAAAAACTGAAACGGTTTTTACTTGCGATATGCGTACCAAAGTGCAATTTTTGGGCAAGTTTGCATCGCGTGTCCTGACGGCCCTGCTTCGTCACCAGCAGATATAGGAACACTATGATAATCGCACCAGAAATTTCTGGAACTTCCATTGTTATCGTTGGCAATCATAATCCAGCTATTTTTCACCCTTCTTGGCTGTTCAAGCATGGCGTTGAAACAGAAGTAGATGAAGAACTAATAAACATAGAAGTTTGTCATAGTGAATTAACTAGATTTTCTATTGGCGAAACCTTCTATCACATTGATAAAGACAGATTTCAGATATCAACTGTAAGTGCACCTTGGATTCAAATTTCCGACAAAGTATCGATGATATTTTTGGAAATTCTAACGCATACGCCAGGCACTGCTGTCGGAATTAATAGAGATATACACTTTCGAGTAGGAAGTTCTCGAAAGCGAACTGAAATTGGCCGAATTCTTGCTCCAATTGAACCGTGGGGACATTTTGGAGAAGAAATGAATAAGGAAGGTGGAGAGACTGGAGGAATGCTTAGCCTTTCAATGCGAGCATCGGAAGCCAACGACAGATATCATATAGCTAAGAATATTAAAATAGAGCCGTCTGTAAAAATAGAGGGCGATGATGGAATATATATGCAGGCAAATTTTCATTTTAGCCCCATTGGTGAGCCGAGCATGGCGGATGTTATCGGTGTGCTAAATGAAAACTTCCAAAATGGAATAAATGAGTCTGAAAGAATTTTTGACTACATAATGGGTATGTAAGCATGCGATCCAATGCAGAACAGTCTATTTTTGACTACCGCTTAGATAGCGCTAAATATACAGGCAACAGTGAATCTTTTGAAAAGATAAGCAAAGAATACACTTTGCATATATCTCACGCTATTCAAGAGAGAAAAATGGAAGTTCAGGGGTCGAGCTCAAGCAATATTAAACAATTGCGTCGAAGCTCAACCGTCGAAAGAAAAGATCTATTAGATGAAATAGCTTCTCCAGCTGAACGTCAGCCGAACTTGTTGACGAGAAAAAGCAGACTATTTTCTAGTTTTACTCCAAATTACGAATGGGAAGGTTACGTAGTTCACGTTGATAGTGAAAAATTTGTTGTGAATCTGTCGGACGTTCATGATGAGGAGGGATCAGTTACAGATCAAGCAGAATTTGATTTGAAAGAACTTCCAGAAGCAGACCAACGTCGAATTGAAACCGGTTCTATAGTTAGATGGTTGGTAGGACTGGAAATTTTACCTAATGACCAAAGGCAACGCGTTTCTAGAGTTCATCTAAGAAGGCTTCCAGTATTTACGAAGCATGACGTTGATAGTGCCCTTGAGGAGGCTATGAGTATTCTCCAAGGGATGGAAATGGATGACGCATCCTGATCAAGATAAAATTCAGGTCATAGTTTTTGGTCCTGGATTTGGCGAATGCATATTGATCCATATCGGAGATCATGGCTGGATTATTATAGACTCGTGCCTCAACGATGATAAAGAACCGGCTGGCTTGTCTTATTTGTCATCAATTGGAGTTGATGTAGAAAACAATATAAAGCTGATCGTAGCAACCCACTGGCATGATGACCATATAAAGGGTCTATTTAAAACGTTAGAGGTAGCAAAATCGGCGAATTTTGCTATGTCTTCTGCCATGAGTCATCAAGAATTTTTAGCTTTTCTTATTGCTCATGACCGACAGCCCAACATGAGAATTGGGCGTGGTGGAACAGAAATAATCAAATGTCTAAGACTGATGAAAAGCCGTGGGAAAGTCCCAAAGTTTGTCGTCCAGGACAGACTTATTGAATCATGGGATATTGGAAAAATATCTCACGGTAAACGAGTTGAGCTTTTGGCTTTATCTCCATCCGATGCTCAGCTTGCTGACACTCTTGCGGACGCAAGTAAATTTTTGAGAGACAACAGCACTGAGAACTCAGCTAAAAATTTGCCAAAAAAACGGATTTCGTCAGAAAATAAAAATAATCTCTCTATAGCTGCACTGCTAGTAGTTGGAGATATAGGAATACTTTTTGGTGCTGATGTTGAGGAGCGAAACATAGAAAATTACGGATGGAAGAATATTGTTACGAACAGAAAAGATAGAGCCCCAAGCCCTTTTATCTTCAAAGTTGCTCATCACGGGTCTCAAGGAGCTCACTTAGATCAAGTTTGGGATGATTTTCTGGAAGCAAAACCGATTTCTATAGTTACGCCTTGGAAATTAGGGGGGAACTTTCTTCCTAAGGCGGAGGATATACAAAGAATAAAAGAAAGGTCTTCATTTGCTTACATTACTAGTTCAGAAATCATCCCTTTAAAGAGAAGATATGATAGAGAAGTTCTCAAAGATATTCAAAGGTCTGGCGTTTCTTTAACATCAATCCAATATAAATGCGGCTCTGTAAGCATCACCGTTAATCCAGATTCTGGGGTGGTTGAAGAAACGGTTCTTACTAATACAGCTAAATTAATATAATATATTCATTATTTTTTATATATATATTTTAGAAGAGCCACCATTTTTTAGATTTTATTTTCTGCCCAAGTTCGCTTGAAGATCGTTGATCTACTAAGAGACTAGTTGCCTGTTGGCGCCACCGGTCGCGGTCTTCCTTTAAGTCGGAAATTTGACCGGCCCGCTCCTCTAGGAGTTCAGATTGGGCCTCTACCCGTTCACGCAACACAGTCAGTTCCTGTTCCAAAGTAGCCGCTTGGCTCTTGCGTTGCTCTTGCAAAGGTCTTGCGTCACTTTGCATTTGAGGTTTGCGCAAGTCTTGCACACTTAAAAGTAAAGCTCGGTGCAGTTCGGATGCATCAGGCACCAGATGCATCTTTCTGGGCGGATATTTTCCCGGATTTTATGGCACGTGTGATGGTGGCGGTGTTCTTTCCCGTCGCTTGCGCTGCCTGACCTTCAGCCGAACAGCCGTTTCCAGAAGCCTTTGGGTGGCTGCACGACCGGCTGATCAGGTTGGGGGGCAGGCTCAGTGACGGGCTGAGGAACGGGCCGCTGGTCCGCCAAGAGCGCGGTCGCCTGCTGCCGCCAGCGGTCTCGATCCTCGCGCAGATCGGCGATCACGGTATCCCGATCAGTTAACCGCTCCTGCACTGCCTCAAGACGTGCCTGTAACTCTTTGACAGAGGGGGTGTTTTCCAGCGTTTGGGAAACTGTTTGCGGTGTTCGGTCTTGGTTCCCGTCAACTGTTTTAGGGTATACCCGATGCAACTCCGCCGCCTCAATCCTAAAGACGCCGGTATCCTGCTTAACCGCCGATAGCCTGCCGGATTTTATGGCCTTTGAAATTGTCGCTTTGGACTTTCCACTGGCTTTCGCAGCCTCTCCAAGGGTGTAAGCCACGGGGTTTCCTATCGTTCGGGGTCAATGCCATATCCACCGTTTACTCGGCCCCGTCGAATTGCAAGACGTCCTGACAGCCCTATGCGGCATTTGCCCATTCACAGCGCCAGTTTCATCTGGCTGGCACTTTCGAAGGTGAAGCATAGACGGTCGATTTTGCGGCCCCGGCGGATAGGCTCGACCGCTGCAGTGATGTTGGTTTTCGCCGCTAGTTCTGCCAGCGCCGGGTCGATTACAAAGCGGCGGGCATCATTGAAGTTGCGACGGTAGCTTTTCGGAGTTTCCATGATGGCGTGGAAGCGGTCCATGTCTACTTCCCAAATACCGGTTTCCCGGAAGCGTTCGAGGTTTTCGAACAGCCGCCAGCTATAGGTCGACCGAAGCGCCGCAGCCTTTGAGAGCTGATAGGTTGTGAAGTGCTTTTTGAGCTGAACAAGGAATTGCGCGATCTCCGGAGCGAAGGCCAAAGCGACCTCTCCATCACCGTTCTTGTAGCTGATCGAGGTGATCCAGCGCATTTTGATCACCTCGGTCTTCTGGCCGTTGGGGCCGTAATGTTCGATATGCCGGATATAGCGGTTGAACAAGTTTTCCTGAGCGTCTCGCAACTGCTCATAGGCCGTGGTTGGGTCCAGTCCGAACTGTTCGGCAAAGTCCACGGCCGAGATCCTGACAGGCTTTCCAGGCAGGGCGACCGCCTTGGGCGACAGCTTCGCGACTGCCATGGCTACCAGCCGCTTCTCACCAAGGTTCAGACCATGCGACGCGCTTATCAGCGTGTTGTGCATCGTAACGTTACCGCCGACGGGCAGCTTTATGGCAGGAGTATCTTTGCGCGGTCGAGCCATTGCGAGACGTTCCGGGTATATGCGAGAGCTATTTTTGTTCTCGCATAT
>NZ_VDDC01000069.1:0-6422 GCF_006239215.1 Paracoccus haeundaensis | reverse complement strand
GAAGGTCTTTCTGTCCGCCATCGCTCTCGCCGCAACTGTCATTTTCTAGCTTTGAAAATTAACGAGGCTGGAGCCTAGCGAAGAAGGCGTCTAGGAAACATGGGGCTATTCACTCCGCCATTTAGCAGTATGCTTCAAACCCCAAGGTAGACCGTTTTAAGATCAGCCATTTCGCGAAAGCAAGCTCTTTAATGCGGCATAACGGTTTGTCCCTAGTATAGTCCGCACAACTCTCTTTGCGACATCCTTGCCTTGACTGACGGACCGTAAGTTCGGTAGCTGCGCCAAGACCGAAGCAATGTCCGGCGTGATCAGTTGATGCGTCTCGAGGCAAAGTACTGGTTTTCCCGAGAGCTGTGCAATCTTGATTGCCTGCTTGTTTTCACTTTCGATGAACAACATGGCATCGCTTTTGCGATAATATTCAGCCTTGAAACTACCGTGAACCGCAAGCCGTTGCCGTTCTGCCTTGCTGGGCAGATCAAGCATCACCAATTTTTCATATTGGATTCCGTTTGATGCCAACCATGCTTCAGTGCTTGGCCTGTATTTTTCCAATCTGCTGGTAACAAGAGTGCCTATCTTGCGCTTTGTTGAATACAGCTTGCGAGCGTTGCCCAGAAAATCCAAGTAAGCTGCGCCGTCATCATTCTCGGCATCGGTAGGATCGACGCACAAGACGCCGTCAATATCAACACAGCTTTGAGCCAACCACTTGTGATGCATGAAATTCCATTGAAACATGCGCGGCTGAGGCAATATTTCGAACACCAGATCTGCCTCGGGGTGTGACAGCTTGCTTCCGTAAACTGCAGCAAAGATGTAATCGGCCTCGATGCCAGACTGAGCAATCTTTTTGCGGGCTTCGGTCATAGCCGTGCCGCCGTTGATGCTGTCATCCAGAACCAGCACCTTGCGCCGGGCCTCTTTATCTGGCGCCACCTGGGTCTTGGTCACGCCGCTGGCATACGTACGCCCCTGCACATAGCTGTCGATGTCGGACAGCGGTATGTTCACGGCAAGACTCAAAAGATTTGCCGCCAGCAGCCCACTGCGCGGAATGCCGACAACCACATCGATGTCCTGCGGCAGACGGTGCAGGTTCTTCAGGATGGTCTCATTCAAGTCCGCGATGGATCGGTAGTACATGTTAACTCTCTTTCACCGTAAGCTGCCCTTCAACCAGATGCCGCAGATTGGCACCATTGTTTTTTGCTTCTGCTTTATGGCAGGTATGGGCAGTGAAGATCACAGGTTCGACGCTTATACGTTGCTGCGTTCGACAACACCGAGGCTGATATGATGAGCCAAGCCGCGTGACCAAGATACCATTGAAGATAAAAGCTCATGCAAGGTGGCTGGTCCCAGTGTTGTCAGGATGCGTGTTGGCCGCTTCAGCGCTTAAAACGGCGCCTGCAGACGTTAGTTGCGAATGCGTCGGGCAATACCGAAAAGAAGTTCACCGACTTCCTTAAGCGTCTCGCGTCCTGACGCAGTCATGCTGGCCAGTGCGGTCACAGCTGCATAAGCGAACAGCATGCCGAGCACGAGCGCAGGCAATGGAGTCTCAGGAAAGTATGGTATAAGAACCCACAGAGCTAATACGACAAGATGCGATCCCAACAGGAAGGGCCATGTCGCCTTCAATATATCTGCGACCCTGATCGGTCCTCGGCGCCCGACATACCACCACAGGATTGGCGTCTTGATGTATTCGCTTATCGCATAGGCAAACGCGACACCCACCGCTCCCCATCCGATGCCGATCGAAAAGGCCGTGACGGCGAACCCGGCCGTGGCCAAACCCCAATACAGGAATTCGCGGGACCTTCCCTGGCTGACAAACAGCCAACCAGCGGGGTTGTTGAGTGGTTGTACCAAGCCCGCAAAGCCAAGTGCGGCAAAGATGATCGCACTTTTAGCCCACTGTTCACCCAAAAGGAAGGGGATCAGGACATCAGCCATGGCAATGCTCATTGCGACACCGGGCAGTGTCGCGAGCAGGACCAGCCGTATGACCCGCAGATAGGCTCGGCGATACCTATCAGGTTCGCCGGACATGCGCGACAAGGTGGGCACCATCACCCGCGAGAGTGGATTGGTGATCTGCGTCAGGGGAAACAGCAGCAGCTTGTAGGCACGCTCGTAAAGGCCCAGCTGCACACCGCCCCAGTAGCGTCCGATGAGGATATTATCTAGGTTCCGGGCGAAGAAATTGGCAAAGTTGAATCCTGTCAGTTCGGCGCCAAACCCCACCATTGACCATCCGTTCCCAGCGCGTCCCGGTCGTGATGGTCGCCATGGCGAGCTGACCCAGACCAAGATGATCCCGACCAGTGCCCCGGCGACAGAGGCGCCCCACAGCGCCCAGTATGATGGCGAAATACTGGCCCAGACGATTGCCGTACCCAAGGTCGTTAGGCCCACAGCGACTTCTATCATCGCCAGCCGACCAAATTCCATGCGCCGGTTCAGCAGCGCGCCGTGTTGCGCACCGCTTCCGCTCAGCAGAACCGGCAGCGCCATTGCCGCGATCAGCGGTCCGACACGTGGCTCGTTGTAAAAGTCGGCTGCTAGGGGGGCGATCGCGACTACTGCGGCCGCCACGGCGACACTTACTCCGACATTTATCCAGAACAGGAAGTTGACTTCCTCGTGCCCGATCCGGGGGCGCTGTACAGTGGCTTGTGTCAACCCTAGGTTCTGGAACAGCCCCATGAAGGCAAGGACGGGTCCGGCCATGGCCACTAGGCCAAAGTCGTCAGGCGCCAGCAACCGTGAAAGTACGATGACGGAAATGATCTGCAGGCCAAGCTTTATGGCCTGTGCCCCACCGGTTGCCATGATCCCGCGCCCGACGGATGCTCTGAGGGACCCCTCGGGAGGGTCAAACATGTTAATCAACGTAGTCAGGATCTGCCTCCAGCTTCCAGCTTCCAAGATGCCGTGGCATGATGCTGTATCGCAATGTGCTACTATAGGATTGCATCTACTATCCAGTGATATCTTTGACAAAGCTGACCACACCACCGGGCACGCTTCGAGTATTCGGCTGCGTTTCAGATTGCAGAATCATGTCGCATTACGCCGGCTTGGCGCGCCCTTTCAAGCGTTGCCAGGAACGTTGCAAACTGGGTGTCCAGCTGCATCTGCGGGCGTTTGGAATACTCCAGCGCAGCGACTGACAAGGCCATGTATGCGTTGGGATCGAACCAGAGGCTTCGAACCGCGGCAACCCAATGATCCAATGGGGCATCGTAATCCAGCACCAAGCCGCCTGCGCCGATCGCCTCTGGCAATCCGCCGCGGCGTGAGCCGATCACCGGAATGCCGCTGCAATGGGCCTCGGAGGCGACGCGCCCCCAGGCTTCTTCCCACTTACTGGGAGCCAGCAAAATTTTCGTGCGTCCATAGATTGTCTTCATGTCCGGGGTGCGCCCCTCCAGGCAAACATTGGGCAAGGACGCGATCACCTGTTCGATCTGGGCGCGGTAAGCATCTCCCAGTGTCCAGCTTTCGACGAACAGAAAGGGTATGTCGGGGCACTCCCGTGCAATTTGCACGGCGCGATCGAAGCCCTTTTCAGGATAGGGATTGATCAGGGTAACGTATTCTCCGGTCGTGGGCGTGCGGTACTGGCCTGAGTTGATGGTGGGTGGAATGACAGTAGCGTCGACCCCGAATTTTTCCTTGTAGGTTCTGGCTGTAAAGTCGGAATTGGCGATGTAATGCGCCGAAGTCAGTTCCCGCAGATCGCCACCCAGCTCGTGAAACTCGACATTGCGCAAGTACACCACTATCGGCACGCCTTGCGCCTGGAGCGCCTTTCCGATCGGCACCGACTGGTGGCACTGTACGACCGCGACATCAGGTTTGAGTTTCTGGACAGCAAATCGGGCAGCTTCCCAAGGAAACCACGCACGGATCACCGGGTAGCCGGGTAATCTATCAATCACCCCCGGCCGGCGCGACAGTTTCAGTTTGATACGTGCTTTCAATCCGAAGGTACCGGTCCCGAACAACGCAGCCAAAACAGAAGGCTGATGGCCACTTGCCATAAGCTGCAAGGCCAGATGATGCGTGCTGGACTGAACTCCACCGCTAAATTCAGGGGGATATCCCTTCCCACTACCAAAAAGCACATTCATCATTAAAGTCCTTATTTCCTGCGGCACGACCATGCTTGAGGTCTCTTTCTTAGCTTAAAGCTTCTAATGAGGCTTGAGTACCCTTTGAACTGACTTGCGGAATCCTTGTGGTTCCTTCAGACCAATTTCTGTATCCCATTATGACTATTGACATGGTACGAGAACGCGCTATTGCTCGCCGGCCCTGAGACAGGGATGGCGTCATTCAAAAATAACCTCTTTTTAACAAAATGTTATTGGATGGCCTGCCTTCGAAGAGGCGTCTGTTCTTGCGGACGGTACTGCCCTGTTTAAAACTGCAATGTGGCTACGCGCGAGGCCAAAGGCACCCTCAGGTCAGGGACGATCCTCTTCGAACTGCTGTTCTCGTCTTCCAGCGCCTTCAGCCGGCGTATCTCATTAGGCAGTAGCTCGCCTTGCAGCAGATTTCAGCCACCGGTGAGCTTTCCTCGCCCTGTTCCAGGACGAATGCCTTCTGCCCTTCCATGAACCTCACTGCTTCCATCATCTTAGGCCCTTTTCCGGCTAGGGACTATTAGCCGAAAACTCTAAGTTCAAACAGTCTAGTTCTCAGGGGGCGGAACAAAAAAGAGCTGCTAAAATTTTCGGAACTTAACAAATCGCATGCAGATACTTGTTGCCGCTGTAGCGGACACGTAAGCAGTGCAACGTAACACTGCCTCTACGGATGTGTTGTGTCGCAGGGGTGGTACGCCATTCAGCAACCCGTCACAATCTAGCCTCTAAAACGGAATATTCGACCATAACCCGGAGATATTGTCTAAATGCGTGTGCTATTTACCTGTGGTCTGGGTTATCTTCCGCAACGCTCCGGCGGTGCTCAGTCTAGTACTGATCAACTCGCCAACGCCTTGAAGCGAGCCGGGCACGAGCCCGCTGTGTTGACGGCGCTTGAACCAGGTAACAGTCTGGTTTGGCGGTCTAAGCTTCAACGCAAGCTGACAGGCAGGACCTTTTCGCGCGATCAGGGTATGGGGTATCCGGTTTTTCGTGCTTGGGATCCAACCAACACAGCAGAAGTTGTCCGACGCTTTAAACCCGATGTGGCAGTCGTTCAGAACGGTTCCATGGTCCCAATCGCCAACAGCCTTCAAAAAGAGGGCGTTCCGGTAATTTTATATTTTAGAAATGTCGAATTTAGTGAAATGGGCGGAGATCTCATGGACATTCATCCGCTTGCCTGCATCTCAAATTCAAATTTCACGGCCCGGCGCTACTTTGACGCCTATGGAATTGAATCCCACATAATCCCCCCCCTGGTGGACCCGGTAAAATATCGCACGGACAGCACTCGAAAAAATGTCACTTTGATCAATCCCTCGCCCCTCAAAGGGGGCAATTTGGCTATTGATATTGCCAGCCTCTGCCCTGACATTCCTTTTGTATTCGTACAGAGTTGGAAGCTGCATGATGAAACGCATGCGGCATTGATCGAGAGGGTTACGCAGGTCCCCAATATCACCCTGCAGCCGCGTACCGATGATATGAAGTCCGTCTATGGGCGCGCACGCATCCTGCTGGCACCTAGCCAGTGGGAGGAGGCTTGGGGCCGGGTGGCATCCGAGGCGCATTGCAGCGGTATCCCGGTGTTGGGATCGAATCGAGGCGGTCTGCCCGAAGCGATTGGTCCGGGGGGCATTGTTCTGCCCTATGACGCATCCGCGCAGGACTGGGCTAATGCGCTGCGCCAAATGTGGGATGACATAGAAGTATATGATAGGCTTTCATTAGCGGCCCGCAATTTTTCCAAGCGCCCTGAAATTGTACCCGAAAACCAGTTCGAAACCTTCTTGAAGGTCATCGAAAAAGCTATCTCTTCAGACCCGGCATCTGGTGGGCCGAATTTGGGGTGAACTGGTCCAGCTTTATAGTTTCAACCAGATAGTGGAACGGGGCTATATCCCGCTCCCTGAGGGACTGCATCCCGGGTGAGGGTCCTGCATAGATGTTGGTTTCGAAGACCGGCATTCCTGCAGCTGCGACCACTGACCTGCCACGGGACTTTTCCTCCATCTGCGATTGGAGTCCGGCCCATGGTGCGCTGCTCCCTGGCCTTGGACCGCCGGATGCTGGAGTTTTCCGGCTTGGTCATGGCGACGGGCTGGCTGCGCCGCCGGGATAATGCAGGGCGATCGGCATGTTATATCCGATGGCGCTGTGGGGTCGGTCCTTGTTGTAGGCTCCAGCCTCGTTAATTTTCAAAGCTAGAAAATGACAGTTGCGGCGAGAGCGATGGCGGACAGAAAGACCTTC
>NZ_VDDC01000068.1:0-6629 GCF_006239215.1 Paracoccus haeundaensis | reverse complement strand
GCCCCGCGCGTGGGAGGAACCGGATTTCTCCGTGGAGGCTGACGCGCAGCGGCACCAGAGCCCGTGTTCGGATCGCCAGCCGGATGGCAGGCGGAAAAAAGAAATGAAAGATCGTCAGCTGTGCCAGAGCGAAGCGGAGGCGCGGCTGTCTCCTGGATCAGCGATCGCGGTGCCCGCGATCACCATATCCCTGAAAAGCAGCCTCTCGACTGCCAGGCAGCATCGACGTGAAGAGCCCTTTTTGACGAATGCTGCCGAGCGACTGGACGGCCGCTTCGGCGGACCCGCAGCTTAGCGAGGTGTTCTCCGTTCGGGTCTAGACATACTCCGTAATGCGTTTCAACAAGGCGACACCGGCACCTGATAGAACGCCGCAAGAAGACGTAAGCTCTTGACGACGCCCGGTGTCGAGCGGGTGGGGTCCTGTTATGTGACCGTAAACTGCCCCATCATGCCCGCATCCTCGTGTTCGAGGATGTGGCAGTGATACATGAATGGTGTCTCTTCCGAAGCCAGCTTGTCGAACCTCAGCAGGATTCCGGTCGGACCCTGCACACGGACAACATCTTTCCAACCGATCTGCGCCGAGTCGACCGGCCGTCCGTTCTGACTCACGCCTCACGATAATTGTCACACGCCTCAACACCCTTTGCGACCACGTCGAGAAGTGCGTCCACATCGTTCAGAAGGACCGTGATGCGCGGGTTGCTGATACGGTAACGGATGAAGCGCCCTTCGCGGTCGCTGGCGACAAGCCCGCAGTCCAGCAGGCACCTCAGATGGTTGGAGACGTTGGGTTGCGATAGTTCGGTCCGCTCGACGAGCTCGTGAACGGCCAATGGCTCGTTGCAAAGTGCACCGAGGATGGCCAGGCGGCTCGGGTCCGCGAAGCCGCGGAACAGCTTCGCCCGTCGCTCGATGGTTGCGCTCTTGCGGTCATCGACCAATTGCGCCATATCACTCCTCGCTGATATGTTGTTCTTCGATTCATCCTAGCAGGAATAGCGCGACCATGGCCAACACCGAAAATGCCGGATCGACGGCAGATGTCCCGCCCGTCCGTTACCGGGTTTCCGGTATGGATTGCGCCAAGGATGCCGCGCAGATCGAGCGGGCGGCACAGGCAGCCGGGGTCGCGCCCGGCGATGTGAAAGTGTCGGCCGCGACGCACATCATGACACTGACTGCACCCGAAGTGCGCCTGCCGGACATCGAAAAGGCAGTCGCGGTGACAGGCTATGGCTTCGACCGGATCGAGGGCGATGAAGACATTCCGCCGAATCCCGCCCATCAGGACCCGGCCTACCGCCGTGCCCTCTGGATCGTCGTGATCCTGAACGTGGGATACGGGGTCCTCGAAATGATCGGCGGTTTCATTTCCGGATCGCAGGCCGTGAAGGCCGATGCGCTCGATTTCATCGGCGACGGCGCGATCACCTTCCTTGGCCTGCTGGCCATCGGCTGGAGCCTCGCCTGGCGGGCACGGTCGGCCTTGATCCAAGGCATCTTCCTCGGCCTGCTCGGCCTTGGCGTCCTCGGCACGACCATCGTGCGAGTCTTCGAACGGACGACGCCGGATGCAGGTCTAATGGGCCTGCTTGGCATGATCGCCCTTGTCGTCAACGTCATCTCCGTTCTGCCGCTGCTGCGGTTCCGCAAGGGCGACGCGAACATGCGGGCCGTCTGGCTATTCTCGCGCAACGACGCCATCGGCAATGCGGCGGTTGTCGTTGCCGCCGGTCTCGTGGCGTGGCTGGGCAGCGCCTGGCCGGACCTCATCGTCGCCTTCGGCATCGCCGGACTGTTCCTGCACTCGTCTTGGGCAATCATCCGCGATGCGCGGGCCGATCTGAAGGCAGCGGCATGAACAGCCGCGTTCTGGGCGGGCTCTGCGCGATCGCGGCGTTCGGCCTCGATCAGGGTACCAAGGCGCTTGCGCTGAACACACCGGCGCTTGAGCGCGGCGTCGAGGTTCTACCCTTTCTCAATCTCGTGCGGGTTCTGAACGATGGAGTCAGCTTCGGTATGCTGGGCGGGATCGTGCCTTGGTGGGGTCTCATCGCGCTTGCTGGCGTGATCGTGGCATGGCTGCTGATCTGGTTGTGGCGCGCGCCGGACAGGCTGACGGCTGCCGCTCTCGGTCTGATCATCGGCGGCGCGCTCGGCAATGTCCTCGACCGGCTGCGTTATCAGGCCGTCCCGGATTTTCTGGATTTCCATTACGGAACATACCACTGGCCGTCCTTCAATCTTGCGGATGTGGCGATTTTCTGCGGTGCGGCCCTGCTGTTCTGGGACAGCTTCCGCTCGGCGCAGAACAAGCCCGAACGTAACCACCGAGAAGAAAACGTTACGGGGAAATAATCGATGTCCAGCATTCCATCCGCAAAGGGCATCGACAGCACGCTTGGGCTCGGGCACCGACGTGGCGCTCGAGACGGCCGACGCGGCGATCCTGCGCAACCGTGTGACCGATGTGCCGGGCAAGATCCGCCTCTCCCGTGCGACCATTTCGAACATCCGCCAGAACATCGCGATTGCGCTCGGCCTCAAGGCGATATTCCTCGTGACTACCGTGCTCGGGATCACCGGCCTTTGGATCGCAATCCTCGCGGATACCGGTGCCACCTTGCTGGTGACGATGAACGCCCTGCGGCTGCTGTTCTTCCGTCCTACCGGCACGCCTGAACCTGCGGGTCACGTCGATCTGACCGCTGAGACACGCCCCGATCGCGCCGCCGCAAAGACCTGAAAGGAACCCTGATGACCCTCACCCGCCGCGCCGTGATGGCCTCCGCCGCTTGCTTCGCCGCGACGGCACCGACCGCCGGACTGTCTCAAAGCTCTCCCGCGATCCACGTTCTGAAAGACCCGAACTGTGGCTGCTGCACAGCTTGGATCGAGATCCTCAAAGAGAACGGATTTAAGGTCACCACCGAGCGCAGCTTCGGCACCCTCCTGATCCGGCACAAGCTCGAGAACGGCATCCCCCAGAACATGACCTCCTGCCACACCGGCGAAATCGAGGGCTACATGATCGAAGGACACGTGCCGACGGCCGACATTCGACGGCTGCTATCCGAGCGCCCCGATGCCGTCGGTCTCGCCGTGCCTGGGATGCCTTACGGATCACCGGGCATGGGGCCAGAGGATGAGCGGGAAGCCTACGACGTGTTCCTGATCCTCGGAGATGGCAGGACGGAAATCTTCTCCAGCTACGAGGCTGCCTGACGGCGCCGATCTCAGGATCGCTGTGGGGCCACTGCACAAACCTCACACCGCGCAGTCGCAGCGAAAGTCAGGAAAGTCCCGCATAGCGGACCCTGGATCATAGGATCGATCCGTCTGCTTTCGGGACCTTTCGGCCATTGAGTGCGCCTACGCTAAGACCGTTCGCAATTGCAGCATCAGCGACGTGCTGGGCGGAAAGCCGCCGCTAAAGATTCCTGATATTTACAGGTCTAGAGTCCGGAAGCAGCCGCTCGTCATCCCATATTCTTATCAAAGCGCGGCCACTCACACACACCTACTCGAACGCCGCTACGAATTCGGCGACGATGGCCTTTTCGCGCTGCTGGCACGCCGGCTCTCAGGCGTTACGTCGACACAGGGCGATGTCAGCTGCGCAGCGGATGCGTTCCTGCGCGCCAGCGTCAGCGCTGACCTTTTGATCGAATTGACTAGTCAGCATTTATCACGCGTCAGCCGTGCCCCACACGCAAGAGTGACGTAGAAATGGCAGAAAACGGCGAAGCCGTTCGGGCGTTTACGCCAGCTGCAGCGTTCTAGACGTCACATGGCGTCGGCATCAGGCCGACGCGATCCTGTTCGACCGGAGTGCCTTGATGAAAATGACATCCCTTCTGGCCATAAGCCTGTCTCTGACCACCCCCGCCCTTGCCCAGGACGCAGCCACAGAAGCGCCCGCGATCGCGCGTGAGGCTGGCGACGGCGTTGTGCGTCTTTATGGTGCGGGCGGGCCGCATAGCGCGCTGCAGAAGGTCGCCGATGTCTGGCAGGCCGAAACGGGCACCGAGGTTGCTATCACCTTCGGACCAGAACCCACATGGTCCGATCAGGCGCAGGCCGATGCCGACATCATCTGGGGGACGTCCGAGCAGTCGATGACTGCGTTTCTGGAAACCTACACCTCGTTCTCGTCAGATCAGGTTCAGCCGATCTACCTGCGTCCCGCAATCATCGCGGTGAAGGCCGGCAACCCCAAGGGCATCACCGGCTTCGACGATCTTCTGGCCGACGGCGTCAAGATCGTCGTGACCGAGGGCGCCGGCGTCGGCAACACATCGGGCACCGGAGTCTGGGAGGATATCGCAGGGCGAACGGGCAATCTGGACGATGTCGTGGGCATGCGCCGCAACATCGTGGCGTTCGAGCACGGGTCGGGCGCCAGCTTCAAGGCGTTCACCGATCTGGACGCGGATGCCTGGATCACCTGGCCCGACTGGACCGCGCGCAATCCCGACGTGATCGAGGCCGTGTCGCTGTCCGAGGACCGCGCGATCTGGCGCGACCTGAACGTCGCCATCGCGCCGGATGCTGACCCGGAGGCGCAGGCCTTTCTGGACTTTCTGGTTACGGACGAGGCGCAGGCGCTGATGGAAACCGAAGGCTGGACCCGCTGAAGGGGTCCACGATCCAGCATCTCTAAAGCATGAGGTCTGACCTGACCGCAGATCTGTCCAACGCAATGCGATTGAATGCTGAACCCTCATCGTCAGCCTGAAGTCCCGGCTTGAACGGCGATGGAATGAGCAAGACGCTAAACGTAACCCCCCGCCTGCAAGCGGGGGGTTTTTCGTTCAGTTCCGTCGTGGAGAAGAGCCATCGATCATCTCAGGGCTCGACGTTGTCTGCCTTGGTCGCGCTTGCGACATAGTGGGACAGAGCGTCCAACTCCTCGTCCGTCAGGCTGTCATACGGCGTCATCGGTCCGACGCCGTTCACCAACGCCCGCATGACGCGGTCATAATCGGGACGCATGGTGTCGAGGTTCGGCCCGATCTCTCCCATTGTCTCGGCATCGGCCAGGGTATGGCAGATCGAGCAGGACGGCTCTGCCCCTTGTGTGAAAAGTGCCTTGCCCATGTCGATCCGGGCAGAGTCTGTTTCAGCTACAGCCATACCTGACAAGGATGAAAGCAAAATGGCCGCGGCACTCAGTGTCTTGTTCATGTGTTTTCCGTTGATCTGAGGGGTGTCCGGCACGAACCGCCAGCCGCGTGTGTCATGCCACTTCGATTTCGATGCCGGGCGCGCGCCACCCATTATGGTTGTATCCGGGGTCGTTGGGCTCAGTCTGCTCAGGCTGCTGGTTTCCGTCCGCATCCGTGGCCCGGCTGACCAGCCGATACATGCCGGGCTGCAGATCCATCTGTGCCACAAAGGGACGCCACGCAAATTTCCCGAGATCAGGTCCGATGAACTCTGCTGTGCTCCACGTCTGGCCATCATCCGCAGATACTTCGACTGATGCGACGTTGGTAGTTCCGCCGAACGCCACACCCGTGACCTGAACGCGACCAGCCTGGGTCGCATCCAACGGGCCGGTGATCCAGGATTTGACCGACATCTGCCAGACCGACGGATGGTCCGGACCGCCTTCTTCACCCACAGGCTGCAACCGATAGCGCGTCTGCTGGATCAGCGCTGGCGACTGCTCCGCGGTCATGGCGACCTTGGTGACGTATTTAACGCTGTTGACGCCCGTAAACCCGGGGACGACCATGCGCAGCGGACCGCCATGGGCCAGGGAAATCGGCTCCCCATTCAGCTCCCACGCCAGCAAGATATCATCGAGCGCATCCAAGGGCACCGACCGCTCGACGAGCAATGTCAGCGGATCAAGTCCTTCGGGAAGCGTCTCTCCACCCGTGCCGGTCACGTATTCCATCCCCTCCGCAACTCCCCCCAGAGCGTCAACCACGACTCTCAAGGGCACACCCGTCCACATGACGCAGCCAGCAGCACCAACCTGCCAAGGTGTGCCGGACGGCTCGTGCTCAAAATAGGCACGGCCGTTCCCGGAGCATTGCAGGACCATGGCAACAGTCGTGATCCCCATTGTCTTCAGTTCGGCCAGCGTCAGGCTCCGAGGCTCTGCCACGCCGTCGATGCTGACTTCCCATGCATCGCGATCGTCAAGAATGGAAGCAGGAGGCGGTGCCACATTGTTGCGGACATACAGCCTGTCCTCAGGCGTAAACGCAGAGGTTCCAAACGCAGACCGCTCCATCTCGATCGTGCTGTTGGAGTGCACGATCAGTGCATCGGCGTCTTTCCAACTGACATAGTCAGGCAGGGCCGTCACACTTTCCTGAGCTTGCACACGGACACCGCTGGCCATCACGGACAAGATGGCACCACTTCCGGCCAGCAGGCTTCGACGGCCTATCTTGAAATCACCCATCATCGCTGAGCCTCCTCCCAAAGGTTTTGATCTTACTTTTGAGCCTAGCATGAAAAGAGGTTGGCGTGTCCACGGCCTCCTTTTGCGCGCCGCGTTATCAGAGCCGCTTCACGGGTGTCTATCCCGGCGATGTTGCGCAAATCAGCCCCGAGCATGACTGCCCCCTTTCCCGCCATTCTTCAGCGGACGGCTTCGATCTCGG